>JAMWCM010000056.1 GCA_023818355.1 Candidatus Omnitrophota bacterium | reverse complement strand
ACACCCACGCCTACTCCTTCACCCACACCCACGCCAACTCCTACACCTCCGCCAGGAGTTCCTGAAGATGAAGCCTGGATTGAAGGGAAGGTAGAAGGAGAGGAATGTGGGGAAAGAAAGCCCTTAGAAGGGGTGAGAGTGGTGGCAACTCCGATTTATGTTGCTTTTCCTGAACCTCTAAAAGCAGAATCACAAAGAGTTAAGAAATTGGCACTCCCCCGGGGAAGGATTCCGTGGATTAATCCCGATGAGCCGCCTGAGCCCATTGAATATGAACCACATCTACCTTATGATTGCTGGGAGGAAGAAAATTGTTTCCCAGAGGGAGAAGTTCTTGCGGAAACCACCACCGATGCAGAGGGAAGTTATAAATTAGTAATTACCAAAGCACGCCTGGAAGAATTAGGGATTGAACCAAAAGAAGGAAAATATACGATTATGGTTACCGCGGGAGACTGTTTCGTTGGCAGATTACCTCTTCCCTGTGAAGATTTCCCTTACAATGGTGCTCCTTATGCGGGTTCTTTTCCCTATGGGATAGTGGGGGCAGAATCAGGCGTTGAGAAAAGAATGTTTCTCCGTCCACGCTGTTTTCCTCTTAGAAGAGGGAAATATACCTGTAAAAGCGAAGAACTGGAGATAGAATTGGCACACAGATATACCCTTGATTTCCTGCTCCAGATTTTCTGCTTTCCCAAACCTTCACCCAGGCCTACTCCTTCCTGCTCTCCACGACCCAGAAGAGGTGGAGGAGGTTGTGGAGTAACTGCTAACACCAGCATAAACCTCGGAGGAAAATAAGGATGAGAAGGAGACTTTTTTGGCTTTTGTGGCTGGTCTTAGGTTTTCTTATTCTCAGATTAGTAAAGAGCGTCTTTGCCGAAGAAAAAACTCTTTCCTCTGTTCAGAGAAAACTCCCATGGCAATTATTTCAGGAACGCGAAGAGAATCTTCAGAAACAACTCAATTCTTTTAATAATATTTTATATAACCCAATACACTGAAAATTGGTTACTTGATAAATATGGTAAAAGTTATATCAATTTGAATAAAAATGTTTCTGTAAATTAAAGTTACACCTTGTAACAAAAATTACATTTTATAAGTCTCTAATTTTTATTGACTTATCTATGTATAATTTAGTTCCGTAATATAAGTTTACAAATTTTCCTTCCTTTTCTTTTACTGCGTATGGAGAGAATCAGTCATTCTTTACAAAAAATAATTTTTTAAGTTTCGGTTTATCATATATTTATAATATATCCTTCTTCCCACCGGCTATTTTTCCCTGACTCTGGCATATTTTTTGCTTATTTTTCAGTTGAGGCTCAAAGAAAGGAGGCGGAAGATGAAGGTGGGGAGAAGAGAAGAAAGAAAAAGTGAGGCAACTCTTTGAGCCTTAAAAATTCTCCCCCCCGGCCCTTCGGGGCCGGGGGAGAATAAAAGGGGGTGAAGAAAATGAAAAGGGGAGAAGAAAGAAAGGGGGGATTAAGAATGGAAAAGAAATTAAAGAAAATGGGGGGAATTTTATTATTTACTTTCTTCTGGCTTTTATTAAGTGGTTTTGCTTATGCTCAGGAGGTAGTAATTAAAGGAAGGGTTAGTGAATATGGGAATTCAGAAAAAGGAATTGAGAAAGTTTTAGTGGAAGTTTTTCCCTTGAAGATAGGGAATTTTCGTCCTCTCTCTGGTGGAAACCAACCTCAAAGCCGTTATTTCACTTATACTGATGAAAATGGTGAATATTATTTAACTGTTCCGGTCTGTGATGAGACCCAGGTTTGTCTTCCCGAACTTTCTAATAACTTAGAAGTCCGTGCCACTAAAGAGGGCTACCGTTCCCAGAGTGCCTGGCTTGAGGATGTAAAACCTGGAGAGGAGATAGAGGTAAATTTTGTCCTGGAAAAATTGCCTACACCCACCCCTGAACCTACACCCGAACCTACTCCTACTCTCGGGTCGGACAACCAACCTCCAAGAGCAATAATTAAAGCAAATCCTACTTTTGGTAAAGCACCCCTAAGCGTAGATTTCTCCGGAGAGGAGTCTTATGACCCGGACGGAAAAATTGTGGAGTGTCTTTGGAATTTCGGAGATGGAAGTTTCAGCAATCTTTCTTGCGCTATAGAACATGTTTATAAGCATCAAGGTCATTACAATGCCCAATTAACGGTAAAGGATAACGAAGGCGCAACCAATACTGCCGGCACCACTATCCGGGTAACGACTATTTTACTCCCTATCTTTGAATATTCTGCGATAATTAAAGGAAAGGTAACTGCTGCAGAAACTGGTGAGCCAATTGTCGGAGCGATTGTGGGCACAGTAGACTATGGTGAGGAAGGAGAAGACTGGGATAATCAGATATTTGCTCGGAAGACCACCCAAACCGATGAGGAAGGAAATTATGAATTGAGACTAACCTGGAAGGGAGAACCCCAGAGAGTCTTTACCCTCACTGCGCAAGCAAATTTATTTAAAGAGAAAAAATGTTATGAGGGAAAAACCCAAGAAATTGAGGTAGAAGATGGAGAAAGTTACACCCTTGATTTTTCTTTAAAGAAGAAGGATAAATGTTTTAATTTCAGAAAATTTGAAAGGAATAATAAAAAAGGAATAATAAATTTTAAAAATTTTAAATGATACAAAAAGGGGTAGTTAAAAATGAAAAAATATATTTTAACTCAAAAAGGAAAAATCTTCAACCGCTTGCTCTTAGGTTTAGGGCTGGTAGTAAGCGGACTTTTTCTGACAGTGGTTATTAAAGTGATGTTTTTGAATAAACAACCAATTTCTTCTCCCTTCCCGGAAAAAACAGAATATCCACCTGTTGAGAAAAAAGAAGCAGAGTCGTTTATTCCTCTTGCTGATAAAGAGGAAGGAAAAAAGTTATTTGTTCAGCAGAAGAACTTCTTCAGCCCTTCACCACCGGTTGTCCTCCGTAGTTCCTCAGAAGAAGAACCAGAATTTATCCGACGCTTGCAAGCCGAGGGAATGGTTATAGAAAAATTAGATAAAATTTCGGAACTTAAGCCGGAAATTTTGGCAAAGGGGAGGGAAAAATTAACTGTTTCTCAAACCCGTGAATATTTTAAATTCCCCTATGTTAGTGGGGAGTTGATGGTAATGAGTAGTAAAGGGGGTTATCTTTTGAAGGTAGAAAAAGGTGCGGAGGAAAAGGCTGCAGAATTACTTTCTTATGATAAAGAAGTGCTCTATGCCGTTCCCAATACCCTTTATCCTGTCCGACTTACGGCTTTTCCGGAAAATCCCGACCCCGGTCTTAACTATCAATGGCATCTTTTAAAAATTGAAGCCACTCAGACTTGGGAAATTTCTCGGGGAGAAGGGGTGAAGGTGGCGGTTTTGGATACAGGAATAGATTTAGGACACCCTGACCTGAAAGATAATCTTGACTTAGAGACCAGTTATGACTATGTGGACGATGACCAATTACCTGAAGATACTTTTGGCCATGGCACAATTGTTGCCGGAGCGATTGCCGGGGTGGGAGATAATGACTTAGGAATATATGGAGTAGCTCCTCAGGCAAAGTTAATGGTCTTAAAAATTATTGACAACTCTGGAACCCAGACCGATGCTTTGAAATTATCCCGTGCCTTAATGCAAGCTCTGGGAAAAGGGGCAGGGGTAATCAATATCAGTTTTGGCTCGGAGACCGACCTGATGGCTGCCAATCCGGTAGTGGAAGATGTCTTTAATACTATCTTTGCCTTAGGCATTCCTCTTGTAGCTTCTGCAGGCAATCATCTTCAGGATTATCTTTATCCCGCAGCCTATGAACCGGTGATTGCTGTGGGAGGGACAAATAAAGATGATGGTCGTTGGAAGAGTGAATTTATTGACCCGGTTACGCAAGAGCCCTATGCGTCTGCAGTAGGTGAACACCTTGACCTTGCTGCACCCGCAGAGGAAATTTTTACCACTGCCCGGCGCAATCCCGGTCAGGAAGAAGCTTATGCTTTTGCCAATGGGACCTCTCTGGCTGCCGCACTGGTTTCCGGAGTTTGTGCCTTGCTTTTATCTTATGATCCCCATCTATCATTAGAAAAGATAAACGAAATCCTTCAGGACAACACTGACCCCATAAATACTCAGGATTTATTGGGCTGGGGAAGAGTAAATGCCTTCAGAGCAATAGAGGCAGTGAAGGGAGGGGAAGAAAATCTTCCACCGGTAGCAAAAATTTCCGCTCATCCCTTGGAAGGAAACGCTCCCTTAGAAGTGCAATTTTCCGCAGATGGCTCATACGATCCCGATGGAAGGATTATAGACTATGTCTGGTCCTTTGGAGATGGCGAATTTATCAATCAGAATCCCTCTCCTAAACATACTTATCAATATGGTGGAAAATATGATGTAGTCTTGATGGTCAAGGATAACCAGGGAGCGGTGGAGAGAAAAAGGATAGAGGTGAAGGTGGAGGGAGAGGCTGACAGTAATGCAAATAATAATGTATTTAATGTTATACTTTCAGGTGGAGGTGGAAGCTCCGGTGTTGGTGGTGAAGACCCTCCGGGAGGTTCAGGAACAGGAAGTGGCCCGGCTTTCCTTCCTCCCGGTTGGAGTGCTCTGGGAAGTGGTGGCGCTATCTTCTACCAAGGGCCACTTAATCCCCAGGGGACACAACAAGGAATTATTACTATTTCTGGGACGAATACCAATTCTCCTTATGTAACCGTTACCAATCCTACTACAGGAGAGATAAGCGTTGTAAGTGCAGGCGGGAGCGGTTCAGCAGTATTTTCTTTAGGGGCGATCATTAATGGTCAGTTTGTATTGAGTCCCTCTCAACTACCGGGTATCTCTGGAGTCAATGGGACGGTGGTTACACTACCCGGAGGGGTGGTAGCGGTTGTTAATGGGCAGGGACAGGTTGTTCAGATTTTGGGTTATGTTAACCCCCAAGGAGAGCTTGTTTCGCCACCGCCACCGCCACCGCCAGAGAATCCTCCTTCAGAAAATCCTCCTTCAGAGAATCCACCACTACATACATCCTGTTTCATTGCGGGGACATTAATAAGAACTGACAAAGGATTAAAGCCGATTGAACTTATTGAGATAGGGGATAAGGTTTTAAGTTACAATGAGACAACCCAAAAAACTGAATACAAGCCAGTTATAGACACTCTCAGTCGTGTGCGTAAGGATATGATAGAGGTGAAGGTGGAAGGTGGGGATAAATTCATCTGCAGCCGTGAGCATCGCTTCTATGTAAAAGGACATGGCTGGTTGGAGATAGACAAAGTAAAAGAAGGAGAAATTCTCCTTACTGCTGAGGGTAGAGAGAGAAAATTACTTAAGTCAAGATTAATTAATCCTGAGAAGAAGATGCGGGTCTTCAATTTAACTGTAGGAGATAATCAGAATTACTATGTAGGGAAACAGGGGGTCTTGGTGCATAATACTAAGAATCAAAATAATATTATTAACGAACCTCCACCACCTAACGGACCAATACCACAATAAAAAGGAGGATACGATGAAAACAAAAATTTTGCGTAAGATGATTGAGGAAGTGATATTTTCTATTATTATCTTCTTCGCTATGGCCGGTGTGGCTAATGGCTTGCTTTATTAATAATTTCTTCTCCCCCCGGCCCTTCGGGGCCGGGGGAGAATAAAAGGGGGTGGGTGATGGAAAAGGAAAGAAGGCTCAATAAAGAAACCAGTCAAAAGGGGGTGATTAAGATGAAAGGAGAAATAATTAACAAATTGCTGGTGGGTCTGGGAGTAATGGTAATGGGGTTGTTTCTGGCGCTTATCTTTAAGGGTTTTTTAAGCCCTCAAGAAAGCCCTCCGCTGATTAAACAAGAGATTAAACCCGAAGCAGGAGAGGAGATAGTGATTGGAGGTCGGGAAGAAGAGATTATTCCTGAAGAGTTGAAGAATTTTCTTTCCAAGCAAAAGGAAGAAAAATTTCTGGTGCGTAAACCAAAAGTGGCGGAATACTTAGAAGAGGCAGGTATAGAAGTAAAGAATGCCCAACCCTTAGAAAATCTGAGTTCCTTAGCCCAGAAAAATCCGGAAATTGCTCAAGAAAATCCTGAAGAAGAGAAAGAACTTTTTGCCGAAAGGGAAGAAACCGAAAGAGTAGAAGAAGGAGAATCTTTCTTTATTCAGGGAGAAGTTTTGGTAAAAGAGACTCTTTCTGATGGCAGTGTAGCATTTCATAAACTGGAAGTAGCGCCGGGTAAAGAAGAAGAAGCGATCAAATTGCTTTCGGAATTAGAAGGAATAGAGGCGGATTACAATGATATGATTCCCGTGATTTTGTTAGGAGAAAAAACTACCCCTACACCGCAACCTTCTTCTTCTCCCACGGCTACACCTGAACCTACACCTACACCTCCTCCGGTTACCGCACCCAATGACCCGGAATTTGGCAAACAATGGGCACTTCCTTTAATGCAGGTTCCCAAAGCCTGGGAGGTTTTGTCACTCTACTTTGCCGATAGATTTACTCACTCTGCGGGTATAGCCGGGGCTTCTTCAGTAAAGATTGCTGTAGTTGATACCGGAGCAGATTTAAACCATGGGGATTTGCAGGCGCATATTGATACTAACTTAGATAAAGATTTTGTAAATGAGGATAATGAGGCGGATGATGAAAGCGGTAATAGTCACGGAACCCATGTGGCAGGGATAATGGGTGCCTTAATCAATAACCGGACCGGAATCGCTGGCGTAGTTCCCAATCCCCAGCTAATAATTGTTAAGGCATTAAAAGAAGAGCGGAGTCTTACCGATGCCGCCACCATTGCGGAAGCCATCACTTATGCGGTAAAAACTCAGGCAAAGGTAATTCTCTTTCCCTGGGGAACGCATAAGAATTTACTTAAAAATAAGATTCTCCGTTCTGCTCTAAAGTCGGCTTTTAAGAGTGAGGCATTACTCATTGCTCCGGCCGGAAATCATGCTAAACCTGTGCTTTATCCGGCAAAATATAAACGTATCTTTTGCGTGGCAGGTTCCAATAAAGAGGATGGTCTCTGGATAACCCAAACCCCGGACAATACTGGCAGTTCCAATCCCTTAGACCAAGATTATAACCCCTGGTTTGGAGAAAATTATCAGACTGCTTTGGGAAAACAGATTGACATCTTTGCTCCAGCAGGAGATTATGAAACTAATGAGGATATTTATAGCACCATTAAAGGTGGCTACGGTTATCTGGCCGGGACCTCTATGGCTTCTGCTTTTGTCGCCGGGGTAGCCGGACTGGCCCTTTCGGTTGCTCCTTATTTAAACAAATATGAATTAAGAAATCTGATTATCTCCACCGCGGATAAACTAAAATTAGTGGATGACCCACCTCCAGGAATTTTAAAACGTGCCAATGCATATAAATTAGTAAGTTCTTTAATTCCTCCTGAGGATGAGGTCTGGATTACGGGTTTGGTTAAAGACCCCAATACAGAAGAACCTGCAGCCAATATTAGTGTGACCGTCAGTTCTTCTACTTTAAAGAATAATAAACAGGTAAACACCGATGCCTATGGACGCTACAAAATTGTGCTCTCGGCTGATGATTTTAAATATGAGGATGATGATTATGAGATTGTGGTAAGTGTTTCTGAGGAGTTAGATTATGAGGCACAGAAGATTGAGGTGGTTCTGGGTGAGGTTTATGTGGTGGATTTTGTGCCTGAGGAGGCTGAAGAAGATGAAATAATTATCAAGGGAAGGGTGCGCGATGAAGAGGGAAATCCATTAGCGGGCTTGATTGTGCGGGTAAAATCTGAGGATTTGGAAACTGACCTTACTGCCAAAACCGATGTTGGGGGTAGGTATCGCATTGAGATTGGTGAGGATGATTTTGAAGAAGAGCGTGAGGTTTATACCCTGGAGATAAGTGTAGATGGAAAACCTGAATATAAGAAAACTATTAAGGCAGTTTTGGGTAAAGTCTATGTGGTTAGTTTTGGTAAGGCAGGAGGACAGGGTGGTTCGGGAAACGCTACTGTTTACGGAATAGTTACCGATGCGCAAACCGGGAAGCCAATTGCCAATGCCCTGGTGGTAGCAAAGAGAGGAAGAGGGAGGTATCCTCGGCCTCTGCGTCTTAAAGGAAACATTGCAGAAAACGGAGATTTTCCGGAACAGGTTATTCCCGGGTCTGTTCTTGCTGAGACACACACTGATAGTGAAGGTAAATATGAGTTGATAATTACTCTTCCTCCGCAGATAAAACTGGATAAACCCATACCGATATCTTCTTCACCACCTTATACGATTTATCTTACTGCCAGTGCCGAGGACAAGGGATATATTAGGAGTGAGACCCAGACAGTGAGTTTAAATCCCGGGGATAAAAAAGAGGTGAATTTTGCTTTAACTAA
>JAMWCM010000055.1 GCA_023818355.1 Candidatus Omnitrophota bacterium | reverse complement strand
GCTGGATAAAGATAAGTCCTGCCAAGGGAAGAATCATCCCTAAGGAAATAAAGAAGATTTTTGTTTTTTTTATCTCATCTTTATGGAAAACGAAATAGCGGGTGAGTATAAGTATGGCGGCCAATTTAGAAAATTCTGCCGGCTGGAAATTTAAACCCCCGAAATGTAACCATCTCTGTGCCCCTGATTTTATAGGTCCTATAAGTAAAACCAGAAGGAGTAAGCATAGACTGAATAAGTATAGAAAGGGAGATAATTCTATGAATCTCTGGTATCCTAACCAATGGCTGATAAAGAAAATGCTCAAAGAGATGATGAACCAGAAAATTTGTTTGTAAATTAGATTATGAGAATAAGCCGGCACTTTATTAAATAAACCTTTGTCAGAGAGAGAAAAGATACCTATCAGAAAAAGTACTGAAACTATAGATAGAATTTTATAATCAATATTTTTAAAATTCATATTTCAAAATTTCTCCTTTTAAAGCAGAAAAGAGATTATAACATAACTCTGCTGCCTCTACCCCCCCTCTGCCTCCATGTTGCAGAAAAATGACAAAGCAAAATTTAGGGGAAGAATAAGGCAAAAAACCCGCAATGAGGGCATGGGAATTCCCTCTCTCTGTCTGCACGGTAGCGGTTTTAGCCGCGATTTCCAAATCCTCTATGCGGGCACGCATCCCTGTTCCATCGTTATCGTTGACTGCTTTAAACATCCCTTCTCCGATGGTTTTTAATATCTCGGAATTAATCCCTGTATACTCTCTGAGGATATTTTGAACCCCTATGCCTTCTATACTTTTTATAAAATGTGGTCTGAGCAAAAATCCACCGTTAGCGATGCAGGCAATAAGACGCAGAATCTGTAACGGAGTTACCAGGATATATCCCTGCCCGATGGAGAGATTGACCGTGTCTCCCTCAAACCATTTTTCCCTCATTTTCATCTGCTTCCATCTGGGGCTCGGGAGAAAACCTCTACTTTCTTCTATCTCTACCCCGGTTTTTTCTCCCAATTCCAGAAGCTGGGCAAATTGTCTAATTTTATCTATACCTAAATCTAAACCCAGTTTATAAAAGAATATGTTACAGGAATGTTTAATTGCCTCTTTAACTGTCTCGTAACCATGCCCCTCCTCTAACCAGCAATTAAACTGATTATTGCCTAAAAAAAACTTCCCTTCACATTTGTATGGTTTGGAGGGAGTTATTTTACCACTGCCCAATCCGGCCAAGGCAGTAACCAGTTTAAAAATAGAACCGGGAGGAATATTTGCTTTTGTTGCTCTATTCAATAGGACTGCCTCTGGAGAATTAAAAAGCAGGCTTAATTTCTCATTCTCACCAGAAAGAAAAAGATTGGGGTCAAAAGAAGGAGAACTCTCCATCACCAGAATTTCTCCTCTCTGTATATCCATAATAATAATTGCCCCCTTTTTCCCGCTTAGTAAAGCGTGGGCAATCTTCTGCCATTCTCCATCAATGGTCAATTGTATTGTTTTACCAGAAAGGGGTTCTTTCTCTCCGATAATCCGCATCATCTTCCCGGAAAAATCCACCTCAATAAATCTTGCCCCATCTTCTCCTTTCAGATAGACATCCAGGGATTTCTCTATCCCCATTTTACCCACAAGGTTTTTTATCCTGTATCCATAAGGCTTAAGTTCCCCGAGTTCTTCAGGATTGATTTCTCCCAGATAACCTAAGAGATGTGCTCCTACCGGACCTAAGGGATAGAATCGTCGCGGATTTATCTCTATCTCTATCCCCATAAGTTCTGGTTTTTTCTCCTCTATAATAAACGCCTCCCTTAGGGAGATATTTTTAGCCAGAACAACCGGCATAAAAGGAAAATTTAATTTTTCTTCATAGCGTCTTAATAGCTCTTCGTAAGCAATACCCATGATTTTGCTCAATTCTTTAAAAACTTCCTCCCTTTCCTTTAATCCCTGAGGATTAACGACAATATTTAACTCCGGTTTTTGGGTGGCTAAGATTCTTCCTTTCCGGTCAATGATTTTTCCTCTCTCTGCAAAAAGGGGGATAATCCTTAAACGGTTTTTCTCACTCAGGGAATAGAAATATTCTCCCCGGATTATCTGGTAATACCCGAGAAGATTTATCAGAAATAAACAGAGAATTAAAAATATCCTTTCTAAACGGTAGATATCCACTTTTCCATCCTTAAAAATAAAACACTCCATAAAGGAAAACAGATACTGTTTATAAATCCTTTGCGCATAAGATATCCTATGTCCAAAACATAGGCGGGATTAACCTCCGGAAAGAATCCTTCCCAGAACTGAACCATCAGCAACCCCAGAAATACAGTAAAAAAGGTATATAATAACTTTATCCCCAGATTATCCTTTATCATCCCTTTGAAGATATTCAAACTTAAACAGGCGAGGATAAAAAAAGTGAAAGTATAAATTCCAAAGCGGCCTGAACTCATTATATCTCTGGCTAAGCCAGCACTTATCGCCCACAAAAGAAATAAATCCGTTTCATAGAAAGAAAAAAAAACAAAACTTAGCCAGAGAAAGCTCAGATGTTTAAGAGGGGAAGGAAAAACCGGCAGGAGAGTGTATTCACACAAAAGGGAAAAAAATAGAATTATGCTCCTTAAAACTATCCCTCTCATTTTATACAGATAACCGTTTCTAATTTTGAAAAATCTACTGCGGGTTTAATAAGTGCAGTTTTATAGAATCCTTCGTTTACAATCTCCCGGATTATCCCGATAATAATTCCCTTGGGGTAGATACTTCCCCATCCTGAGGTAAATACCCGTGCACCCGGATGCGTTTTACTCTCCTGAGGCAGAAATTTCATCCGCAGGTACTTCCCTTTAAGCGGACCGTAAACCAATCCTCCCTCCTGCGTATCCTCAATTTTCCCGGGAACCCGTGAATTGGGGTCATTTATACACATAACCTTAGAGAAATTATCTCCTACCTCTATAACCTTTCCCACAAGTCCCTGATGATTTAAACAAACCATATCTTTACGCATCCCCTCTCTCCCCCCGGAAGTAACAAATAATATTCTTCTATTTTCTGAATAATCAAATCCTATTACCTCGGCTGTCAGGGTAGAGAATGGTAGCTGTTGCTTAAGTCCCAATATACTTCTGAGCTGCTGGTTCTCTTGGCGGAAATAGTTAAGCTGTGAGTTCTCTAAGCGCAGTTTTATATTTTCCTCATTCAATAGCCTGTTCTCCTGCACGATGCTCCGGTAATCAACAGGATGAAGAAAAAAGAAGGAAAGATTGGTAAAAAAGGCAAGGGGCGCTCTTAAGAACTTTATTCCGGAATGTCTTATCTTTTCTGTGTATTTCTCAGGCAGATTTAAAAGAATAAGGCAAAATAGGATAATAATAATTAAGGATGATTTTTTCTTCACATTTTAAAAATAAATTTATCCTCTGCACGCGCTCTATATCTCCAGTTTAGTAGAAACGGTTACCCTTTTGAGATACGCCAGTTCACTCAGGACTTTTCCAGTTCCCATGGCTACCGCCGTTAAAGGCTCATCGGCAATATGAACCGGTAGTCCGGTTTCTTCAGAAATCAATTTATCTATCCCCCGTAAAAGCGAACCCCCTCCAGCCAAAACTATCCCCCGCTCAATGAGGTCAGCGGAAAGCTCCGGAGGAGTCTTCTCTAAGGCGAAACGGGTAAGTTCAACAATTGCCCGAATTGGCTCCTGCATCGCTTCCCTGATTTCTTCAGAATTAATGGTAATTGTTTTAGGCAATCCTGCCACCAGGTCTCTCCCTTTTACCTCCATGGTCATTTCTTCTTCTAAGGGATAAGCAGAACCAATTTTTATCTTAATCTCCTCAGCGGTGCGCTCACCAATCATCAGGTTATATGTCTTTTTTAAATATTCAATAATTGCCTCGTCCATCTCATCTCCACCTACACGGATACTCCGTGAGAGAACAATTCCTGCCAGAGAGATCACCGCAATCTCCGTAGTTCCTCCTCCAATATCAATAATCATATTACCCGCTGGTTCCTGTATAGGTAATCCCACCCCAATGGCGGCAGCCATTGGTTCTTCCACAAGATAAACCTGTCTTGCTCCCGCGTGCAGGGCAGAATCTCGCACCGCACGTTTCTCCACCTCCGTAATTCCCGAGGGGATAGCAATAACCATACGCGGTCTTACCAGGACCCGGCGATCGTGGACCTTATTGATAAAATAACGCAGCATCCTTTCGGCGATTTCAAAATCGGCAATTACTCCGTCTTTCATTGGACGCAGGGCAACAATATTTCCGGGAGTTCTTCCCAGCATCCGCTTTGCCTCTTCTCCTACCGCTAAAACATTATTTGTACCCCGCTCTATGGCGACCACCGATGGCTCACAGAGAACAATGCCTTTTCCCTTAACATAGACGAGAGTGGTGGCGGTTCCCAGGTCAATCCCCATATCATTGGAAAAAAGTCCCATTAAATAATTAAATCCTCGGGAAAGATAATTCAAGGCTTTCATTTTTTACCTCTCTTTTTATTATATATATTTTAGCAGATTGAAAAGTTATGTCAAATTATTTTGTGTGTGGTTAGCAGTGAACAGGGGAATATATTCTATATTTTCTTTCCCGATGATTTTTTCTATCCCCTCAATTAAATTATCGTTAGGTTCAACTTCAAAGTTTTTCCCCAGATTGAGCCATGTTCTATGGGGAGTATTTTTGAATTCAAATACTATTCTTGTCTTTCCGGGATTGGCAACAAAGATATTTTTCAACCCCTCCAAATCTTCCTCCAGTAAACCCAGACCAACCTTAATGATTATGGCTTTGGTAAATCTTCTGCGGGTTTCTTCAAGCGGAAATAATTCCATAGCAATCACACGCGGAGAATCTTCGCGTAAAGAAAGTTTGCCGTGAAGGAATACGCAACTATGATTATAAATAAGTTTCTCAAATTTTTTATATATTTCAGGGAAAACAATTGTCTCCACCTCTCCGTAAAGGTCTTCTAAGCTCATAATTGCCATAAGTTCATTCTGGCGTCGGGTGGTGGTTTTTCTTAAACGGGAAATCATTCCACAGAGAAATACCTCTTCCCCTTCCTTCAGACTATTTAATTCTACGGTCTTTACCTTGGAATATGTCTCAATAAATTCTTCAAATTTTGCCAGGGGATGTCCAGTGATATAAAAACCCAATAATTCTTTCTCAAAATTTAAAAGTTGTGTTTCCGGCCATTCTTTTATATTGGGTATAGGTTTATAGCCTCTGGGAAATGTGGAATTGACGGGAAGGTCAAAGATGGTATATTGTTTCGCAGTTCTGTCTTTTTGAAGACTATTTGCTACCTCAATGGCATCATCAAGTATGGCCATCAACTGTGCCCGTTTCAAGCCAAAACAGTCAAGGGCACCACATTTAATCATACTTTCAATTACCTTATGATTAACCGTCCTTAGGTCCACCCGCTCACAGAAATCATAGAGATTCTCAAAAGGTCCTCCTTCTCTGCGTGCTTTTATAATTTCCGCTACCGCTATTTCTCCAACATTTTTAATTGCGGTGAGACCAAAGCGGATAGCCTGAGGAGAAATGAGGGTAAAATTGGCAAAACTCTCATTTATATCGGGAGGAAGCACCTTAATATTTAAGCGCAAACATTCATTGATATACTGCACTACTTTATCGGTATTATCTCTTTCACTGGTAAGTAAGGCGGTCATAAACTCAGGAGTAAAATTGGCTTTTAGATAAGCGGTGCGATAGGAAATTAGAGCATAGGCAGCAGAGTGTGATTTATTAAAACCATAACCGGCAAAATATTCTATTTGACTAAAAATCTTATTTGCCACTTCCTGGCCTATGCCATTTTTTGCTGCCCCTTCTAAGAAAGTTTTCTTTGCTTTATCCATTACCTGGGGGGTTTTTTTGCTCATTGCCCGGCGCAGCATATCTGCCTCTGCCATACTAAACCCACCTATTTCTGAAGCGATACGCATCACCTGTTCCTGATAGAGAATTATTCCATAGGTCTCTTTCAAAATTGGTTCCAATTTCTCATGGTCGTATTTTACAGAAACCTCTCCCTTCTTCCGCTTGATGAAATCTTCAATCATCCCTGAACCTAAAGGACCGGGGCGGAAGAGGGCAAGGATGGCAATGAGGTCCTCAAAACTCTCCGGTTTTATGCGCTTAAGTAACTCACGCATCCCCGTGCTTTCCAACTGAAAAACTCCCAGGGTTTCTCCTTTCTGAAGCATCCGGAAAGTTTTAGCATCGTCCATAGGAATATCCCTGATATCTAAGGAAATATTTCTTGAACGTTGAATAATTTTTAAAGTCTCGTTAATCACGGTGAGTGTCCTTAATCCCAAAAAATCTATTTTCAGCAGACCTATTTTTTCTAATGCCTCCATAGCATATCCGGTAATCACCTGCCCGTCGCCCATTCTACAGAGAGGAATGTATTCTGTAAGGGGCTTCTCCGCAATTACCACACCTGCAGCATGGGTGGAGATATGCCTGGTCAATCCTTCTAAAGAGAGCGCGGTCTCCATAAGTTTATGCACCTGAGGGTCGTTTTTGTATAAATGTTCTAACTGTGGCTCTATCTTTAGAGCTTGCTTTAAGTCTATATTAGGGTCGTGGGGAATTAATTTAGCAATTTTATCTACTTCTCCGTATGACATATTTAGAGCTCTTCCCACATCACGCACAACTGCGCGTGCTAACATTGTTCCAAAAGTAACAATCTGAGCAACATTCTCCTTACCATACTTCTCTACTACATAGTCAATTACTTCCTGCCTTCTTTCATAGCAGAAATCTATATCCATATCCGGCATACCGATTCTTTCTGGATTGAGAAATCTCTCAAAAAGCAATCCATACTTTAAAGGGTCAATATCGGTGATTCCCAGAAGGTAACTCACCAAACTCCCTGCAGCCGAACCCCGGCCTGGTCCTACAGGGATATCTCGTGATTTGGCATAGTGCACAAAATCCCAGACAATTAAAAAATATCCCACAAACCCTGATTCTTTAATGATGTTCAATTCATGCTCTAAGCGTTTAAGCACCTCTTCTGTAACTTGGGGATAACGTTTCCTTAGACCTTCTGCACACAATTCTTTTAAATATTCAAACTTAGATTTCCCCTGAGGAGGAGAAAACTGCGGCAGATGTATCTGTCCGAAATCCAATTCCAGATTACATTGTTCAGTGATGGTTATGGTGTGAGAGATTGCTTCCGGTATTTCCTGAAAACACTTCTCCATCTCCTGAGGAGATTTAAAATAGAATTCATCCGAACCAAAGCGCATCCGGTTAGGGTCCTGGATATGTGTCTGAGTTTGAATACAGAGAAGAATCCCATGGGCTATTGCCTCTTCTCTATGGAGATAATGGACATCGTTGGTAGCCACTAGGGGAATTTGTAACTCCTGAGCACATTTTATAGCCAGACTATTTATCTTACGCTGTTCAGGTAAGTTTTGGTCCTGGATCTCCACATAGAAATTATCTTTGCCAAAGATCTGTTTAAATCCATCAAGGACTGTCAGAGCATCTTTTAATTGCCCATTATTTAAAAGACAAGCAAGTTCCGATTTCAAACAACCACTCAAACCAATCAACCCTTTTGCATACCGGGAAAGAATCTCTTTATCAATGCGTGGTTTGTAATAAAACCCTTCAAGGTATCCTTGGGTAACCAACTTAATTAAATTCTTATAACCTTCCTCATCTTTGACTAAAATTGTCAGATGATAGGCAGCATCCTGAATCCCGTGAGAGGCTTTTTCGAATCGGCTCTTAGGAGCAATATAAACTTCGCAGCCAATAATGGGTTTAATTCCTTTTTCCATCGCCTGTTGATAAAATTCTATTACCCCAAACATATTCCCATGGTCAGTTATGGCTATGGCAGGCATAAGATAGTGATTGGCTAAGTCAAGTAACTCTGGAATTCTGCAGGCGCCGTCTAAAAGGCTATACTGCGAATGAACATGGAGATGAACAAAATGGGAATGTTTCATTTGATTTCTGTAATTTAACTGCTGGAACTATTTGCCCATCCCTACCCGCTGAATACGCTGGAGCAATTTCCCCTCAGTCTGAATGGAAGGGGCAATGATTATCTCAGTGTAATGCATCTCTTTTATATTCTTTGCTCCCAGAGAACCCATCGCGGTAGCCAAAGCACCTACAAGATTCTGTGAACCATCATCAATACGCGCCGGACCAAAAAGAATTTCTTCCAATGTTCCTGTAATTCCTACATAAATCCGGGTTCCCCGCGGAAGATTAATGTGCGGGGTAGCCATCCCCCAGTGGTAACCCCCACCCGGTGCCTCCTTTGCCCGCGCAAGGGCAGAACCCACCATTACCGCATCGGCACCACAGGCAAAGGCTTTACAGATATCTCCTCCGGTGCGCATTCCTCCATCAGTAATAATGGGAATATATTTAGCGGTTTTTTGATAATAGAAATCCCTGGCTGCGGCACAGTCAATGGTAGCGGTTACCTGAGGAACACCGATCCCTAAAACTCCACGGGTTGTGCAAGCTGCTCCCGGACCAAT
>JAMWCM010000054.1 GCA_023818355.1 Candidatus Omnitrophota bacterium | reverse complement strand
TGGAGGATGGCAATCTTCTGGAAAGAGTGGTTTATCTTCCCTATGCCCAGAAATTCTAAGGGAGTGATTACCCTGGTGCTTTTATGGGGGATTCTTCTCTTTCTTTTGGTAATTATTGGGCTTGCCTTGCGTTCATCACTGGAGATGAAAATGGTGGGTTTGAGTCAGGAACGCAGCCGGGCATACCTTTCTGGATGGGCAGGGATACAGAAAGTGATGGAAGTTTTAAGGAATGATGACCCGGCTGTTGATTCCTTACAGGATAAGTGGGCAAAAGAGGAGATTTCTGGAGAGGTAGAAACCGGGAAATATAGAGTAGAAATTATTTATGATGAGGAGAGATTTATTGACCTTAATTTTGCGGATGAGCTTCTACTTAAACGCGTTTTTGGAGATGACCCGGTTTTGGTCCCCTCCCTTCTTGACTGGAGGGATGAGAATGAAATTCCCCGACCCAATGGAGCAGAGTCAAATTATTATACCCAGTACAACTATGTGGCAAGAAATGGTTTTTTAAGGAATAGTTATGAGATAAACTGGATAAGGGGAGGGGGAAAATTTAGGGGTTCTCGGCCGGTTCCCGATGGCCCGGGGATGGAAGCTCTTTTTGAAGAGATAAATTCTGGAAAATCAGATCTGGACTGCCATCCTCATGAACCTCCTCGGCAACCCCGTCCAGGTGACCCGGATTGGGAACCACGTATTCCCCGCCATCCTCCTGAGCTTCCTCCCGGTGCCCCTGGGAATCCACGCATTCCTCCGCCTTCACCTCCACCCTCACCGGGGGAACCGATAGTTTATGCTGAATATACTGTTTATGGAGATGGATTAAATAATATCAATACCGCTACCCTCAATGTACTGGTTGCCTTGGGATTTTACCCTTCCATAGCCGAAAAAATTATTGCTTATAGAGATAGAGGCGGCGTATTTAATAGGATTGAGCCAGAGTATATTGCGGAGGAACTAAAGAAGAGGGGTTTTGTTTGTTCTCCGGCAGAAGAAGCAAATATCCGCTGGGTTGTGGACTCGGGAAGGTTGAAGGTCAATTCCTCCTTTTTCCGGGTAGTTATCCGTGCGGAAGCGGAAAGAGGGGCAAGATATCAGGCAGTGGTGGTAATTCAAAGGAGTGGAGAAAGACCGGAGAATCAGCAGTGTCAAATCCTTGCCTGGTGGGAGACAGGTTGGTGGTAGGATGGCTTTGGTTACAGGAATAGAAATAGATGACCGGCATTTAAAAGTGGTTCAGGGAGAAAGCGAGGCAACTCAGATTAAGGTCAATAAGTTTTTTTTGCTAAATTTCACCTCCCTCAGTCAGGAATTACCCCAGATAGTTTCTTCTTTAAAAAAAATCAATATTTCTTCGCGGAGGACAATTCTTTTTATCCCCCGCACAAAATTCTCGGTCCACTATGTTTCTTTCCCCACCCAGAATCCCGAAGAATTGAATGAGATGGCAAAATTTCGTGCCAAGAGGCAACTCCTTTATACTAAAGAGGAGATTATGCATGGCTTCCGGGCAATTGGTAGAGATGGAACAGGAACGAAGACCATGCTTTTGGTGGTGAGAGAAACCGTGGTGCAGAACTATCTTAAGGTTTTTAATGAGGCAAAGATTAATCCCACAATTGTCACCATAAATGCCTTAGGCCTTGCTAACTGGTTTGAGCTTATTTTCCCTCAGCAGAATAAAGATATCTGTCTTGTAGACCTGGACAATTATTCTACAGTGGTTTCTATTCTCAATAGAGGAAAACTGGTCTTTTCCCGTGAGGTGAATAAGGGGTGGGAGCAGTTTAAAGGTGATGATTCCCGTATTGTGGAAATCGCCTCGGAAATTCAATATACCATTTCTGCTTATGAGAAGGAAGAGTTTGGACCAAAAATTCAGGAGTTTTTAGTTACGGGAGTAAGTAAGGGAAGAGAAAAACTGGCACAGGCTTTACAGGAAACCCTGGGTAAGGAAATAAGATTTTTATCTCCCTTAGAGAAATTTAATCTTGCGGAGACAGAGAAGGAAGAATTTTTCAAAGCAGAGGAGCAACATTCTCTGGCAAAGGTTTTAGGATGTTTTTCTTCTGAGGAAGATTTTGAGATTAATCTCATTTCCAAGATAGAGAAGAAACCCGCGGGGATAAAAATTTCTTTACCTGCTTTTTCTCCCGCAATGCAGAAGTTTCTGGTTTATTTATGGTTTTTTTTGGCTGTAGGGTTTATTTTTTTCTGGGAAGCACATCGGCAGAAGGTATATCTCTATCAACTCCGTTCACAATTCAGACTTATCAGCAAACGGATTGAATCCTTAGAGGAAAAGCAGAAGATAATTAATCTCATCTTGGACCATCTCCGTCGTCCTGCTTCCTTTCTGGAGGTTTTTAAGGAATTAACCGGAAGCCTTCCTCCGCAGACTTTTCTGCAAAGATTGGATTTTCGCTCAGAAAGAAATGAGTTGAAAATCAGTGGTTTTGCGGGTTCTTCTGAAGAGATTACCCGCTTATTGGATAATCTACAGAACTGCCCTCTTTTTAAAAATGTAAATCAGAAATATGTGCGGGCAGGGAGGGAAGGATATACTTTTCAGATTGACCTTCAGATAAAATGAAGACTGCAGAAATCTTATCCGCTTTGAAAAAGAATCGGCTCCTCATTACATTTGCGGGGATATTTTTGAGTTATCGTCTGATAATTTCTCCTTATATCAGTAATTATAAACAGAATAAACTGGAGATAAAAAACCTTGAGAGTAAACTGCTTAAGGCACTCCCCTTACTGGCGGAGGAGGAGACGGTTAATTCTCTTTATACCGCCCTGAGGGAAATTATCCCAGTGCAGACAACTACGGAAAGGATTGACTGGGATAAACTGAGCAGTGAGGTTTATAATGTCTTATCTACTTTAGCAAATAAATACAATGTAAAAATACTCAATTATCGTCCCCGTTTAGAACAACTGAAGAAATCTGTTTCTCCCGAAAACAGCGAAGAGAAAAAGAAGTCTTCTCCCCGCACCAAGACCACTGGGCGTAGTTTCAAACCCATGGAGATAGATCTGGATATAGAGGCAGGCTTGGCAGACTTTATGAGATTTGTCTACGCCTTAGAATATTCCCCACAGTTAACCGCGGTAGAGGAAGCAGTGCTTACTGCAGCGGGGAAGAAGGGGATTTCCATAAAGATAAAGGTAAAAAAAATAATCTTTTAATGATTATCCGGAAGGTAAAAGAAAATCTCTTTACTTTAAGTGTTATCCTGACTGGAGTGGCTTTCTTAGACTTTGTTTTCCATCGTCCGGAGGAGGTGGAGAAATTTATCTATAAAAATTTCCCCATAGAGAAACTAAAAAAGACCAGAGAGATAGAACTCCCCCAGGTCAAGAAACTGGATGTTTATTTGAAAGTGGTGGGAGAAAGAATAATTTTTAAGACCCTTGCCCAGAAAGAAGAGCCTGTAACCACAGGGATAATTAATCCTCAAGACTATGAATTTCAAGGCCTGGTCGGCCTGGATAAACCTTATGTCGCGGTTTTTAAAAAGAGCACCCAGGAGCAGTTTCTGGTTTCGGAAGGCGGGACAATTGATGGTATAAGAATTAAGAAGATTGCCCAAGATTATATAATTATAGAATATTATGGGGAGGAGAGAAAGGTGCTCTTTGTTCCGAAATGAAGATTTTAAGGAGGTGAATAATGGATGCAAGATTGATGAAGTATTTGAAATTAATGTTAGAAAAGAGTGCCTCCGACCTGCATATCAAGGCAGGACACCCTCCGATGTTTCGCATTGATGGGGAACTGGTGAAAGCGGGGGAGGAAATATTCTCCGACAGAGATACGCAGGAGATAGGTTTCAGCATTATGAATGAAGAACAGATTAAGCGATTTGAGACCCAGCGGGAGATGGACCTTGCTTTTGACTTAGGAGATGTAGCACGCTTTCGCACCAATTTATACTGGCAGATGGGGAAGGTAGGGATTGCTTTCAGACTGCTTCCCCTCAAAATTCCCACAATGAGTGAATGCGGTCTGCCGGAGGAGATAATTATTGAAAGAATCCTGAATAAAAAGAAAGGCTTGATTCTGGTTACCGGGGCAATGGGCAGTGGAAAATCTACTTCCATTGCCTCAATGATTGAATGGATTAATCAGCACTGGCGCGTTCATGTGGTGACCATTGAAGACCCTGTGGAGTATGTGCACAGGTCAAAAATGGCGGTAATTGACCAGCGGGAAGTAGGTTCGGATACTCTTTCTTTTCATGAAGCCTTAAGGCATATCTTGAGGGAGGATGCCAATGTAATTTTGGTAGGAGAGATGCGTGACTTAGAAACTATTGAAGCCGCCTTAAATATTGCCGAAACCGGACATCTCGTTTTTGCTACCCTACATACCTCTGATGCAATTCAGACGGTGAACCGTATCATTGATGTTTTTCCTCCCCATCAGCAGGAACAGGTAAGGATTCAACTTTCCTTTGTTCTTCTTGCGGTTCTCAGTCAGAACCTTATTCCCCGTAAGGAAAAAAGGGGTCGGGTGCTCGCCTATGAGATTATGCTTGTAAATAATGCCATTCGCAGTCTCATTCGGGAAAGAAAGACCCACCAGGCATATACGGTAATTCAGACCAGCCAGCAGGAAGGGATGTGCACGATGAATCAGTCCCTTTACCGTCTTTATATAGAAGAAGAAATCAGTCTGGAAAATGCTTTTCTTTATTCTACGAATCCCGATGACCTCAAACGCCTCATAGAAAAAACCCCCTCTTCAATTTAAAATATACAATATACACTTCGTAAGTGTCAAAGACACTTACGAAGTGTGAGAGTGTGAGAGGGTTGCAAGTGTAAATTATCAAAGACACTTACGAAGTGTGAGAGTGTGAGAGGGTTGCAAGTGTAAATTATTTTTCCGCTCTTTTTAATAAAAGTTTGCGATATAAGTAAATATATTTCATATACTTATGCTAAAGATTCCCTTTTACTTAAAATAAATTTACATTTTTATTCTCTTTTTATTAAGCTCTTTTAACAAGAAAAAAGAAATGGGGAAAAGTTGGCTGACTTAAGTTAATGTCTTCTATATATTTGCGTAAGAGAAGAGAAATTCTGGCTTAGTGAGAAAAAATTGGCATAGGATTTGCTATTTATTCAAGCGAACTTAAAAGGAGGTAGAAAAATGAGGGAAATAATTAGTAAGAAAAACTTAGGTAAGCTGGTAGTTTATCTTGCGGTTTTAGGTGGTTTTTTGGTTTTTTCTCCTTCGCTCAGTTCTGATGATTTTGACACTCTGAGTGTTTATTTCCAGAATGTTGCCGAAGAAAATAAAACAAATAATAGTGGTAAACTTGCCGAGAAAAAAGAGGTTCCTAAGATTACTGTGCAGGAAGGACTACTGGGAGAAAAATATAATTATGAGGAATGGATAAAACCTTAAAATTTTATTAAACAAAAGGAGGAAAAATGAAAAGAAAAAATCTCATTAAACTTATTTTCTGGGGGATGAGTTTATTATTTATGGGAGGACTAATTCTTCTCCGGAATCCCCATCCAGGTTATCCGCAAGAAGCTGGAAAAGAAACAGAAATTCTGGTAAAATTACCTCCCCAAGAACCAGCTTATAAGTTAAGCACGGTTCATACCCAGGTAGCTTCAGTGAATAAAATGAGTTCGGGGGCTTCTAAGATAATTGATGAATTAAATGAAATGGGTTATCTGATAAATGATTTTAAAGAATTTAGTATTGGTCCCCTAAGCTACACTCCGAGTGCTCAGGGAACAGAGATATTAACTACAGCGTATTATAATGATAAGAATAATGTTTGGATGAGGATTGAAATTTCTACCGGGGAATCTCCTGAAGATATCTGTCAGAAACTTAAAAAAGAGGATCCGAAAATTGTCTGTGAGCCAAATTATAAGGTAAGGACATTAGCTATTCCCAATGACCCGAAATTTTCCCAGCAGTGGGCACTGACAAAAATTCAGGCTCCTGAAGCCTGGGATATTCAGACCGGTTCAACTTCCACACGTATTGCCATCATTGATACGGGTTGCGACTTGGATCATCCTGATTTGGAACTCAATATTAATAAATCTTTAAGTTACGATGTCTTAAATGGAGATTCCCAACCTGAGGATGATTCTGAAGACAGTCACGGAACGCATATTGCAGGAATTATTGCCGGAGTAGGAAATAATGAGAAAGGAATTACCGGGGTAAACTGGAAAGCGGAGCTTCTCATTTATAAAGCTTTAGATGCCTCAGGAGAGGGAACCATTGATAAACTTATGCAGGCAATTCAGCGAGCAATTGATAGTGGAGCAGAAGTGATTAATATGAGCTGGGGAACGGAAGAGAATTCACAGGCTCTCCATGAAGCAATTCAGGCCGCCTATGAGAGCGGGATAGTTTTGGTTTCGGCAGCGGGAAACGATGGGAAGGTTCTTTATCCGGCAAAGTATCCTGAAGTTTTGGGAGTGGGAGGAACGGATAAGGAAGATAAACGCTGGAAAGAGGGAGGATATGAGAGTGCTTATGGAGCAGAAGTGGCGGTATCTGCTCCTGCCCAGGATATTTTAAGTACCCTTAAATGGACAACTGAAGAACTCGCTTATGGTTCTTTATCCGGAACCTCAATGTCCTCTGCCTTTGTTTCCGGAGAGGCAGGAATTATTCTTGCGCAGGATAGAAATTTGCAGGTGGAGGATGTTTACAGTATAATAGAAGAAAATGTTGACCCGGTTACTACGGAAACGGGAAAGCCCATTGGTAGGGGAAGAATAAATCTCTTTAAGGCAGTAAAGGCAGTAGTGGAGGGTAGTTTCAATCGCTCACCGAGGGCAGTAATCAATGCCAGTCCCACAGAAGGGAAAGCACCTTTAAAAGTAAATTTCAGTGCGGAAGGCTCTTCTGACCCGGATGGTGAAATTGTCTCCTATTCCTGGGATTTTGGCGATGGGAATACGGGAAGCGGAAAAACCACTTCCCATACCTATAAAAATGCCGGCAGTTTTATTGCCCGGCTCACTGTCAAGGATAATCAAGGAGCAATGGGTAGAGCAAGCGCGGTGATTACTGTTCAGAGTTCTTCCGGAGTTCCCTCGGATGAGGTCTGGATTGAAGGGAAAGTGGAAGGGATTGAAAGCGGAGAAAAAAATCCCCTTTCCGGGGCAACCGTCTTTGCCGATACTTCCGTAGGAGAATTTTCTGCCGATACCGATGAGGCAGGAAAATATAAAATTATAATTACCTCTGAAGAGGAGGTTGCTTCCATAGAGGTTACCCTTACTGCCGAAGCCAGTGGCTTTCAACCCAAAGAAAAAGAATTAAGTGTAAAACCGGGCAAAAAATATACCGCAAATTTCTTACTCCGACCGGAAAGCGAAGGAGGAGAAGGAGGAGAAGGTGGAGAGGGTGGTAAAAAGGATAAAACTGGTGGAGGATGTGGAATTCCTTTCCAGGCAGAGGTCTGTCAGCCTTTTGCTCAGGGAGGAATGCAGGGAATTGTCTGTTGCCAGTTCTCGGGTTCTGCACAACCCCAATGTGCTGCCAGGGTTCAACTTCCTGCTATTGGCGGAAATCCTACACCAGCGCCAACTCCTCGGCAATAAGCTCGGGAGGTGAGGAATGAAAGGTAAACTTCTGGAAAGAAAAATTATCTGGGGAATGGGAATATTTTCCCTGCTCCTTCTTCTTTTTTATACTTCCGCAAAATCCCAAGAAGATGTTCTCCTCCAATATGTTCCCGGAGAAATAATTGTAAAATTAGAAGGGCCCAAAACTCAGGGAGTAAAGGTGCAATATGTGGAGAAGGAATCCACAGATTTCGGTTTTCCCAGCGTTTTAAAAAATGAGTTAGTAAAGAATTACGGTTTGGAGGAAGTAATTAAGATTGACTTAGGATATGAGATATTAAGTATTAACTCTTCGGCTTATTATCTTCTCAGATTTCCTGAAGAAGCCAACCTACAAGCAATAATAAATGCTTTGCAGAATAAACCACAAATTGCTTTGGTAGGGAAAAATATAGTGGTTTCTGCCCAGTATATTCCCAATGACCCGCGTTTTCCTGAACAGTGGGCACTTCCGAGAATTAAAGCACCCGAAGCCTGGGATATTCAGACCGGTTCCGGTTCCACGCGTATTGCGGTAATTGATACTGGTTGTGTGCTTGACCATCCAGATTTAACCCGGAACATTAATCTCTCTTTAAGTTATGATTTTGTGAACAACGACCCCGACCCTACGGATGATAATCCGGATAAACACGGAACCCATGTGGCAGGAATTATTGCCGGAATAGGAGACAATAATGAAGGAATAGCGGGTTTAAACTGGCAGGCAGACCTGGTGATTTATAAAGCCTTAGGAAGCAATGGTCTGGGAACCCTGGATAAACTAATTTCTGCCATAGAAAAAGCCATTGCTGATGATGTGCAGATTATCAATATGTCCTGGGGAACTGCCGAGGATTCTCCCATTCTCAGGGAAATCTTAGAGGATGCCTATGATTTAGGAATTGTTTTAGTGGCCGCAGGAGGAAATAGTGGAATTGTGCTTTATCCCGCAAAATATCCTTTTGTCCTCGGAGTAGGAGGAACCGGAAAACCTGAAAACGACCCCCGCTGGGTAAGTCCTCCTTTTGAAAGTGCTTATGGTCCGGAGATTGATGTTTCTGCTCCTGCCGAGGATATTTTAAGCACCGTAAAATATCTCCCACTCAAAGGAG
>JAMWCM010000053.1 GCA_023818355.1 Candidatus Omnitrophota bacterium | reverse complement strand
GGTTTGTGGTAATACTCCTCCATCAGGGTCTCCTTTCTCCGGGTCATAAATATAACCACAAACCATGCACTTATACTTATCCATCATTCCCCCTTTATTTGCTGTAGTTTAAGGTAATGCTGGCGCTCTTCTTCAATAATTTTATCCAGCGTATTTCTCTGATGTTCAGGGACCAAGTTCTTTGTTTCCAGATAATACAAAATTGAGTCTAACTCTATCTCCATTGCAAAATCTATGGCCTCTTTGGCGGTATGCATTTTCTTTGCCATAAGCGCACCCTTCTTTTCCTTAGTAAAGATGTGTCCCTCAGCGTAAGCCCTTAAATAAGCAAAGTATTCCCCCGGATAACTTTCCGGAGGTTGATAGTTTTCTATCTGAGAAAGCATTTCTTCAAATACTTTACGATGCTTTACTTCTTCTTCAGCGAGAAAATTAAACAAATCCTTCACCTTTCTCTGCTCAACTTTTTTAGATACCTCCCGATAAAATATTTCCCCATTCTCTTCTATTCTTATGGCAAATTCCAAAACTTCCGAAGCACCCAATACATTCATTAAACCTCCTTTCATTCTTATAATTTTATAGCAAAATCCCTCCCCATGTCAAAGCATTTTTTTAATTCTTCGGGAGTAGGTAAATACTGAACCGATAACGATGGTTGAACAATCTCAATTCCTGTCTCTTGAAGAATCTTTTCTATCTCTTTTACTGCCCCTCCTGACCAGCCGTAAGAACCAAATACCCCTGCCAATCTATTTTTAGGCTTAAGCCCCTTTAAAAATTCTAAAAATCCGGCAAGGGTAGGAAGCATACCATTGTCTAAAGTTGATGAACCAAAGATAAATCCTTGGGCATCCAACATTTCTGAAATTATCTCTGTTCTCTCAGATTGGGTAATATCAAATAATTTTACACTTATACCCTCTGAAATTATCCCTTGGGCAATCTTTCTTGCCATTTTCTCGGTTGCCCCATACATTGTCTCATAGACGATCACCACTTTTTTGTGAGTTTCATTCTTTGCCCAGGAAAGATAGGCATTGATTATTTTTTTCGGGTCTTTTCGCCAGATAATTCCATGACTGGGGGCAATCATTTTTATAGAAAGAACCAACCCCTGCAGAACTTCTATCTTTTTCAAAATTACCGAACTCAGTGGCCAGAGGATGTTCGCATAATATTTCTTTGCCTCTTCCATAAGCTCCCTCTGGTCTACCTCATCATCAAAGCGCTCGCTTGTAGCATAATGCTGTCCAAAAGCATCGTTAGGGAAAAGCAATTCCTCTTGGGGACAATAGGTAAACATACTATCTGGCCAGTGAATCATTGGAGCTTCAATAAATTTCAAAGTTCTTTTCCCTAAGTTTAAGGTATCCCCGGTCTTAACTACTTGAAAATCCATATTTACATAGAAATTTCTCCAGAGCCCCTCTTTACATCTAGCTGTTCCCAATACTTTTACTTCCGGGCAAAATTTTAAAATTTCAGGAACTGCTCCCGAATGGTCTATCTCTACATGATTGACAACGAGATAGTCTATTTTCTCTAAGGGAATGATTTCTCCAATTTTTTCCCTCAGTTCTTGGGAAAAATTTCCCATTACTGAATCAATAAGCACAACTTTCTCATCTATAATTAAATAGGCGTTGTAAGTAGTGCCCTTTTTCGTAGCATAAGTATGACCATGAAAATTTCTAATATTCCAATCTATCACTCCTACCCAATAAATACCCTTTTTTATTTCCACTGCCTGCACACTTTCCTATACTTTCAATATCCCAGAAACATCTCGGTCTTTATTCTTTCCGAATTTATTCCCAAGGATAAACAGATTGATTTCATTTCCGCAACCATCTTCGGATGGCCAAAAATAAAGGTTATCCTCTCTTTTATGTCAGGGATATACTTATTGATATTTTTCTTATCTATTTTATCAAAAATTAGAGAATTGTTCCGGGAAGGTAAATCAACAAAGAAATAAACTTTTATATTACCTGAACTCTGCCAGCTTTCTAACTCCGGGTAAAAAGCAATTTCCTCTTCACTACGGTTGGCATAAAGTAGAGAGACACTGGTAGAAAGATTTTTTTCCAAAATATATTCTAAGATGGAAATTACCGGAGTAATTCCTATTCCCCCAATCAAAAAACCTATTTTTTTATATTCCTCTTTAAATACACAATTCCCCAGGGGAGCCTCAATGAGAATTTCCTCATTTATGCTTAAATTTTTCAACCTCTGCGAAAAGGGACTCTCACTTAACCTCTTTGTAAATTCAATATAATCTCTGGTTGGAGAAGAGGAAAAGGAGAGGTATTTATTCAGTTCTTTATTAAGTAAATTTTCCCGGTCAAATATAACCTGTAAAAAATGCCCCGGAAGAAAATCAATCTTTTTCCCCGGAATGAATCTAAAACTCTGCACTGTCTCCGTCCGTTTGATTTTTTCTTTCAGTTTAACAATTATTTTCACACTATTAATTAAATTGTATTTATCAGATGCGCAAAATACCCTGCTCCAAAACCATTATCAATATTTACCACTGCCACCCCCGGACTGCAGGAGTTGAGCATTGTGAGTAGAGGAGCAATCCCTTTAAAACTCGCTCCATAACCAACACTGGTAGGAACCGCAATCACCGGCTGTTTCACTAAGCCACTTACCAGAGATGCCAGAACTCCATCCATCCCCGCAATCACAATCATCACCCTTGCCTTCCGGAGAGTTTCTAATTTATCCAGTAGACGATGAACACCGGCCACGCCTACATCATAAATTTTTATAACCCGTGAACCCAGTATCTCCAAGGTAATAGCTGCCTCCTCAGCCACCGGGATGTCTCCCGTTCCTCCAGTAACAATCACTACCCTTCCCTTTAACTTTACTGGCCGGGGACGGTGGTAGCATATTTTTGCTAAAGGGTTGTATTTTAAATCGGGATATATTGAAGAAAGTTTTTTAAAATATATTGGTTTTAATTTCGTAATCAGTAAAGGCTCATTTCTTTCTAAGAAATCTTTCACCAGGAGGCCCAATTGTTCTATGGTCTTGCAGGGAGCATAGATAACTTCCGGAAAACCCTTGCGAAACTTACGCCCAGCATCAATCCTGGCAAATCCAAGGTTTTTATAAAAAAACCCATTGAATTTTTTAAGAAATTTTTCTGATTTTATCTTCAATTCATTCTGGAGACCATTTAGAATTTAAAAATAATAATGAGCAAAATAACAATAATGAGGATGAGAATAAGATAAAAATCATAATAGTATAAAAAATCATATATCTTTTCTCGCCAGGAGTAACCAACCCCTTCCTGAGGAGGGTATTTTTTTTTCTTATAATCCTCAATATCCTTGAGTTTAAAGCGTAAAAAATTCCCTCCAATACGATAGGCAGTAATTTCACCTTTCTCAGCAATTTCCGCCATTTCATGCTCTTCTATACCCAGAAGTTTTGCTGCTTCAGTAAGGGTGATGAATTTTTCCATCAGAAAAATTTACAAAAAGAATTAAGTGAGTTTGCCGGCAGAGATCCATTCATCAATCTTTGTTTTTTCAAATTTCCAAGTGTTTGCCTCTCTAAAAGCAGGAATTTTCCCCTGTTCAGCCCAGCTGGTTAAGGAGGCAATATCTACGCTGAGATAGTTAGCCATTTCTTCCAGGGAAAATATAGACTTGGAGTTAGTTGTCTCTGAGGGCATCTGGCATAAGCCATTAAAGATTGCTCCCCGTTCTATATGTAAGAGAGGACTTTTAAGTTCTGCCTTTACTTTTGCTGGAGGGATTATCCTCACTTCCTTGGTAGCAGTGAGGGTTCCATTTACCTTCCCAGCAACAATCATCTCCTCACCCACAATATCCGCCTTTACTTCCGCATTCTCTCCAATGATTAGCACCCCCCTTGTTTCCAGTCTCCCTTCAAATTTCCCTTGAATTCTCAGGGTAACCGGGTCTTTGAAGACCAGATTCCCCTGCATACTGGCATCAATATCTAAGACTTTTTCTTCTTCTTTCTTCCCCCTCTTTAAAACCGCCATATTCTTCACCCCCTTTTCCCAAAAAATTCAAAAATCAATTTTATTATTCCCATTTTACCTTGTAAACTCCCTGGATTTTTGCAATTTTACTGAGAATCTCATCATCGTATTGTCGGGTAAGTAGTTTTAACCACATTCTTAAAAGCACTTTATCCTCTTCAAAACGCACAATCTCAAAATCTCTTATCTCCACATCATAGAAAGAGAGAATCTTCCGGATTTCTTCTAAGGGCTGTAATTCATCTCTTGTCTCTACTTCTATGAATTTATACCAGTCCTTTCTCAACCAGATGCGTTCTAATTTATTAAGAAGAATCAAAGCAATTAGGGCAAGGAGCGTAGTAAAATAAGCCGCCTTATAAAAACCTGAGCCAATTGCCAGCCCCAAACCGGCCACTGTCCAGAGACTGGCAGCAGTAGTTAATCCCCTTACCGAGGCACGAAAACGCAGAATTGTTCCTGCACCTAAAAAACCTATCCCACTCACCACCTGAGCAGCAATACGGGCAGGGTCTACGACCGCTAAACCTTTATAGACCTCATAGAGATGCATAGAAGTAAACATAATCAGACACGAACCTATGCAGACTAAGATGTGTGTTCGCAAACCCGCAGCTCTGCCATGGGCTTCGCGTTCTAACCCAATCAAGCCACTCAAAACTACGGAAAGGATTAAACGGAAAATAATCTCTCTATCGGAAAGCATAGCCTTTTATATTTCTGAGACTGGTTTCGGCTCCAGAGAATAATCGCTCTTTATTTTCTCCAATTTGTAAAGCCTGTATCCCAATCCTGCAACCATTGCCGCATTATCCATACAGAGTTCAAAAGGAGGAAAGAAAACCTTTATCGCTTCTTTTTTAGCCATCTCTTCCATTCGCTTCCGCAGTAAGGTATTGGCAACTACTCCTCCTCCCAAGATTAAACTCTTCACCCTTTTCATTATACACGCCTGCTGCGCTTTTTCAACTAAAACTTCTACAATTTTCTCCTGGAAACTTGCACAGATGTCCGCGATTTCATTTCCCGTCAACTGTTTATCATTGGGGGCTATTTTTTTTACATAATATAAAACTGCAGTTTTTATTCCGCTGAAACTAAAGTCTAAGGAGTTTTTTAATCTTGCACATTTAAAGGGAATCTTATCCTTTCCCTGCTTCGCCCACTTTTCAATAAAAGGACCTCCAGGGAAACCCAAGCCTAATATCTTTGCCACCTTGTCAAAAGCTTCTCCACAGGCATCGTCCCGTGTTTTCCCCAGAAGTTCTGCATCATTAAATTCCTTTATATAAAACAGTTCAGTATGCCCTCCGGAAATCACAAAGCCGATAGCCGGAAGTTTCGGTAAAGAGTCTTTAACCATAAAGGAAGCATATAAGTGAGCAAGGAGATGGTTTATGGGAATAAGGGGAATTCTAAAACTAAAACTTATCGCCTTTGCCACATTCAAACCAATCAGCAATGCTCCTAAGAGCCCGGGAGTATAAGTAACCGCCACTCCATCTAAATCTTTAAATTCCACTCCTGCCTTTTTAAGGGTTGCATCTAAAAGAGGAATAATGTATTCCAAATGATAACGACTGGCTGCTTCAGGAATTATTCCACCAAATTTTTTGTGAAATTCCAAACTTGAACTTACTAAATGGGAAAGGATTTTTCTTCCCCTTTCTACCACTGCACAGGAGGTCTCATCACAGGAAGTTTCTATCCCTAAGACTAAATTCATTTTACCAATTCCGAGAGAAAAACAAACTCAATCCCCTTCTCCTCCAGAACCGGATAGGTCTCTTCCAGTGCTTGCAGGGTCTTAGAACGAACATGGCCGATACCGATAGCAAAACCATACGCGTGGGCTATCTCTGCGAGTTTATTTAACTGTCTCTTGATGTGTTCCACATCATCTATGTTATCTAAAAAAATATCGCGTTTGGCAAATCTCAATTCTATCTGCTGAGCAATCTCCTGACAAACAGATTTGTTGGTAACCAGACTATCCAGGAAATAAAGATTCCTTTTCTTAAGTTCCTGAAAAATTATTCCCATAACCTGTTTATCTTCCGTTGCCTTTGAACCCTGGTGATTAGAAACTCCTTTTAAATAGGGAATGCTTTTAAGAGCCTTATCTAAGAGTTTCCATATTTCTCTCGGAGACATAGAAGTAGTAATGGTAAAAGGCTCCTGGGGTTCAGATTCATCATTTTTAGGTTCAAGGGGAAGGTGGAGAATCACCTCTTTCCCAATGTTATGCGCAAGGTTGGCAATCTGAGTGGAATAGAGGAGATTGGGCAGAATAGAGATCGTTAGGGGTCGCTTAAAATTTAACCAGAGTTCAAGATTTTTTATCTGGTAGCCAAAATCGTCAATCACAATGGCTACCTTAGCTTTTTTGAAAGGAGGGATAGGCCTGCTTATTTCTTTTTTTATTGGCTTAAGTATAAGGGTATAAATTTTTTTATTCCTGAACCCAAGTTCAAAACGATAGGTTTTTTCTCTAATATTCTTCTCCCAAATAAGAATATGAAATTTCTTTTTTTTTAATTTTTTATCTAAATGGCTGTGAAAGGAATCAAAAGAAAATCCCGGGAGCACACTGTAGGTTTTGGAAATAATCTCCACCTCTTTTAACCTTATTTTCTTAAACTCGTGTGTCTCTTTGATTAAATCAGAATCTCCAACTTTAAATTCGGACAAAACTTCCTTAACAAGATTGTCTATCTGCCGGGTTTTTTTACTAATTATTCTGGGAATAACAAAGAACCAATAGACCAAAATTATAAAAATAACCGGAAGGATTATTTTTAATTTAGAATTGTGCATAGGACTTATTTCTGCATCCAGCGGCTATAAACCCTTAAACCTTTCAATAAGTCAATGGCGCGTTGGATCTGATTATCATAAACTGGCTTGGTTTTTTCCAGACTGAGCTCTTCTTTCTCCTCTATCTCTTCAAAAATCTGTTCAGGTTTAAGCGCCTCCTTCTTTTCCTTCACAGTGGATTCCTCTTCAAAAGGAATTTCAATATCTGGATTAATCCCTACCCCATGGATAGGATTTCCCGCAGGTGTAAAGTATTTGGAAGTGGTAAGCCTCACGGCAGAGCCGTCCTTAAGAGGAATAACTGTCTGGACAGAACCTTTTCCAAAAGTCTTTGTGCCTAAGAGGATTGCCCGGTTGTGGTCATGAAGACAGCCGGCAACTATTTCTGATGCCGAAGCACTCCCCTCGTTAATTAAAACCACGAGGGGATAATCCAGACGGGGTTTCTTGGCCCTTGCTGGAAATTCTAAGTTCTGACTCATCACCCTCCCCTTTGTGGAAACAACTACTTTACCCGGTGCAATAAATTTCTCGGCTACCGCCACCGCTGCGTCCAAAAGCCCTCCGGGATTGTTTCTTAAATCAATGATTAGCCCCTCCATCCCTTCGGCCTCCAGTTTATCCAATGCCTTTTCAAGGTCATTACCTGTCTTTTCCTGAAATTCAATTATTCTTATATAACCTATTTTATCCTCAATTATTTTTGCCTCCTTTACACTTTCTATTTTTATAATCGCCCGCTCCAGCGTAAACTCAAGCAATTTCCTCTCTTCTTCGCGCAGGATGGTAAGATTTACTTTTGTCCCGGGTGTTCCCCTTAATTTTTTCACCGCTTCCATTAAAGTTATCCCTTTAGTGGAAACCCCATCTATTTTCACAATGCGGTCTCCGGCTTTAAGCCCGGCTCTCTCTGCGGGGGTTCCATCTATGGGAGAAATAATCGTAAGCAATTCATCTTTTATGGAAATCACAATTCCCAATCCTCCAAATTCGCCTTCGGTTTCCACCTTTATCTCATTATAGGTATCGGGGTCCATAAACTGACTGTGGGGGTCAAGGGAAGAAAGCATACCTTTGAGGGCTCCGTATATCAAGTCTTTTATTCCCACTTCTTCCACATAGTTTGCCCGCACCAGGGAAATGGTTTCTGCAAACAACTCCAGTTGCTGATATAGCTCATCGCTCTTTTTAGGACTCTCTTTAAATAATTTTATCTTTGCCTCACTTACCAAAGCAAAAATAGAAATTAATGAGATTATAAAGATTGAACCTAAAAACTTCTTACGCATCCTGACCTCCTTTCTGTAGGTTTTTTCTTAAGAGTTCTTGCACTTTTAAAGGTTCTGCCTTACCCTGAGTCTTTTTCATCACCTGTCCCACGAGAAACATTAGGGCATTCTCCTTCCCTTTTAAATAAGCATTCACTGAACCGGGATTGGCCTCAATTACCTCCTCCACTATCTTTTCTATATCGGAAACCGAAGAGATGAGAAAGAGATTCCTTTCTTTAATTATTGTATCCGCATCCTTTTCCGTATCCAACATAATTCTTAATACTTCCTTGGCGGTATTCCGATTGATCTGTTTCGCTTTAAGAATCTCCAGAAGCCTAACCAGTCTTCTGGGTTCCAAGTTAAGATTTTCCAGAGAAAGCTTTTTCTCATTTAGATAGGCAAGGATTTCGGTGGTAAGCCAGTTGCTTATCTCTTTTGGCTGAGGATAGAGTTTTACACATACTTCAAAATAGTCCGCCAAGGATTTGGATTGGGTAAGGACTCTGCTATCATAAGCAGATAGTTTATATTCTTCTTGAAAACGCAAACAGCGCTTTTTGGGAAGCTCGGGGAGAGATTTCCTTAGAGAATCTAAGAATTCATCCTCCACAGAAAAGACAACCAAATCAGGGTCAGGGAAATAGCGGTAATCGTGTGCCTCTTCTTTGGAACGCATTGAGGTGGTAACTTCTTTTTCTGCATCCCAGAGCCTGGTCTCCTGAATAATCTCTCCTCCCTCCTCAAGAATTTCTCTCTGACGCTTAATTTCAAAGTCAAGCGCATCCCTTACCGCTTTAAAGGAATTCATATTTTTCAGTTCAGTCTTTATCCCCAGTTTCTCC
>JAMWCM010000052.1 GCA_023818355.1 Candidatus Omnitrophota bacterium | reverse complement strand
GCTCCCATAATACGGAGATAGGTATCAAAGAGGGACATTCTTTTACCGATTACTTTCTCAATAAAAGGGGAGGTTATCCAGGGAATGGTTTTATAGGGATGAGAGAGGATAAACCCCATCCTGAAAAGCACAATCAGGGGAATGTGGATGATATTTAAAAGGAGGATAGAACTGGAGTAAATGGTTTCCCAGACCCCTCGTTTTATAATCTCTAAGGTTATCCTCTGCTGAGGAATAATCTCCAAAAGGAGAAAAAAGGGGAATAGGAAACCAGCTAAAGAAGGGATGAATTGGAGGAGAAATGAGAAAAGCCATTTTGCTGAAGGGACCTTTTCTAACCAATTTAATAAAAACGGTGCATAGAGCCAGAGGGAAAATCCGAGGATTGCGGCAAGGGTTATATTCCCGGCATACCTAATTATCCTTAATTTAAGTGCAGAGATGATTTCAAGGCTGTGGATAATCAGACGATAAAAGAAAAATATAGAGAGGAGGAGAACGCTGATTTTACTCCATTGTTCAGGGAGAATTTCGTTTCCCAATTTATTTATAAAAAAGGCGAGAAAGACCATAGTAATGAAGATAAAAAATTTCGTTTTTCTTTTTTCAAATAAGAGGAGGCGTTCCAAAATGGGGACAATAATCTTTGGCAGTAAGATGAGGATGGCTAAAACAGCCCAGAATATGCACCAGGCAAGATGAGGGGATTTTATGGTAAGGGTTCCCGGAATGACCAGGGAAAAAGTCCCTACTAAAATTAGCCAAAGACCATAATATAGAGGGGAAAAGGCAAGACGTTTTATTAACCAGATGCGCAATTTTTTTGACAGATAGGAAGGATTATCCGATTTTTCCCAAAGATAATTTATCCTTTTATGGAGGTGCCCTATCCAGAATCTACTTTCTGAAATATCCATTTTTAGAAAAGAGAAGATAATTCTTAAGGAATCCATAAATACTCCCAGATATGTTTCGTATTCTAAGAGGAGCAGGTCTCCACCTAACCATCCCTCAAGGCGCTTTAAGAAAGAGAAATAATTGGGTGGGGTATTTTCAATGAGATTTTTACTTTTTAAATGGGGATAAGAAAAGACTAAGGCGGTTTTAAGATGCATTGCCTCCCAGTGGTCATGGGTTCTGGCTAAGGGGGGAATGGCTTCTTTGAATAAAATATTTTTCACATAGGCATCAAGCCACTTGGTCATTTTTCCATAAGCTGAGCTTTCCCCATAGAGAGAAAATATTGCTCTTCCCGTGAAACGATACATCTGCTGTGCCCAATAGTGGAAACGGCTGAATTTCGTTTCTCCTTGGTTACCAAAGGATATCTCCGGTTGCAACATTAAGAATGGTTCTTCTGCTTTGAGATTACAAATGAGTTTACTGTTTAAATAGGGAATGGTTTTAGGTTGGAATTCTCCATCGGCATCTGTCTGATTTACAATTTTTATTCTACAGTCCCCGGGGATAAATCTGCCATCTTTATCCTTCAACCATTTACCATCCTTAGTTCTTAAATAAATACCGTAGGGTAATCTTTCTCCATTTCTCAGAATGACTTCTCCCTCAGGGCTAAAGTAATATTCTCCCTCCTTGGCAATTACCTCCTCTTTTAATAAATTCCCATCTTTTACAGAGATATTTTCTTCGGTTATCATCGGGTCGTCTTCGGATATCCTCTGCCAGAGGTAGACTTCTCCTAAGGTATAAGAACCGTGGGGATAAAGCGTAAATTTTCCACTTAAAGGATTTACCACCAAGGCATCCAATTTTTCATCAAAATATACAAAATCCCTTAAGGAGATAATTTTTCTTATCCGAATTTTACTCTCCCTGTCTCTGTACCACCCCCCTGCTTCCGCTAAAAGGAAAGATTTTTTGAGCAGATTATCTTTATAGTCAACCGAAATATTTTCTTTTAACAACTCTTTTATTTTTTCTTTTTTGGCAACAAGTAAAAGTTTTTTTTCTGGGTCAAATTCTCCTCCCACATACCAGAGATTCCCTTCCCTATCAAGATAAAATCCATCTTTTTCATTTACTACAAATCCTGAATCTAAGATTTTAATTTTGTTGATCCAGGGATTCAAAACATAGAAATACCTTTCTTTGGGGTTAACCCTGATTTTCTCATTTGTTTCTGTATAACGCACAAAGAATTCTTCTTGCTTCTCCTTATACATTAGATAGTCAATTCCATCTTCATTTTTTACAAAGGTTTCTATGAGGTTTTCCTTAGATTCTATCAGTTTATTCTCAAAGATAAGATTGCCTTCCTTGTCCAGACTGAATCCGGAATTTTCTCTAACCAAGTATCCTCCGAAAACTCTTGTTTTAAACTTTATCAATTGGTCCTCTATAAAGTATTCTTTCTCAATACCTTTTTTTCCGATATGGAGATGGTAGGTATTTCCCACAATTCCCCTCTGCATAAATTCCTCTGCCTGAGAAAAAGAGATGATTTTTTCTTCCACGAGTTTTTTCAAACTCTCCCAGGAAATTTTTGTCATCCGGTCAAATAGCAGACGGCGATAGTCTCTTTCTCTTAAATTTTCCTTTATCAGAAAATCTTTTTTGAGAAGAAAAAATTTTCTATTTCTTAATCTATAAAGGTCATAGGAGAGTTCTAACCGATATTTACCGTAACTGGCCCAGATTTCTCCTCTGTCTATATCTATAAGATTGGCAGCGGGGTCAAGAAAGAGTTTCTTTCTCCCATTCAGATATACAGTCTGCACAAAGACAAACTCATATTGTTTATTTTTAAAGAGTTCATTTTTTAAACCCATGACCTCTATGTTTCCTTCTGAATCTATTTTCCACTCCGAGGGTTTCAATAAAGGTTTGCCCTGAGAAGAAAAGATTGTTCCTCCACAGAGGAGATAGTATTCTTCGGGTTCTTCTTTATTTACAAGATAGCTCTGAGAATAAAACTTTATATCTTCAAATAACTCTGCAGAAGGATTTGTTTTCCTGAGATTAAATTTTTCTTTAAGGAATAATTTTTTCTGATAATGGATAAAATATTGATATTGGTTTTCATTTTTTATTTCTAAGGGAGAGAAGGGGAAATGTTCACGAATAATTCCCTCGGGAGATACTATCTTTTGCCTGCGAGCATCAAAATTATGGGAAATATAGTTAAGGGGATGCCATACCCCTTTGTTTAAAATCTGGTAATCGCTCATATATCCACCGGGTTTCCTTAAGAAGAAGGGATTAAAGGCTTCGCGATTACGGCTAAAGAAAAATATTCTTTCACCCAGTTCTTTCTTTGCCTCAATAATCAGACGGAGTTCTTCCTCAATGAGATTGTCCTCTTCGGTATCGCTGTGGTAGATGAAGACAAGATGACTTTGGGGTTTGCAGTTATTTTTTAAAGCCCTTATTCCCTGAGTTATGCCTGCATAAACATCGGTCATAGATTTTGCTTTCTGCGGAATGTAGATACAGGAGAAGAAATTCATGGGGATTATTTCTGTTTCCTGGATAAAGGGGTCTTCTTTTAGATGGAGGGGGGTTTTAAAGAAATAGTAGAAAGCACAGAGGAAGAGGTAGGGTATTTCCGAGAAAATTTCTTTGAATAATAAACTAGTTAAGGCGATGATAAGAATTGAAGAGGTAAACCGGTGAAAGATTACAAAAGCAAATAAAAAAGTAACTGAGAGATTAGTTAATTCCCAGGGTAAAAGAAATCCTCCGCGGATAAGGAAAAGGCGTTTCCATCTTTTCAATTCCACAGGGGTTTTGGCACGGACAATTCTTAGGAAAGTTATAATTGTTTCCCCTAAGATTTTTAGAAAGTTCCCGGTGATGAAACCAAAGATGATAAAAGAAATTATGTTCATTTCAATCAAGGCGCTTCAGCCCCAAAGAGAGAGCTATCTGACGTGCCTTTAAATATTCCTCGTTAGTTAAAGCCCTGTTCAACTCTGGGAAACGATACGCTTCTCCACAGGGTCTATATTGAGCCATGATATTTATATAACTATTAAGCGAGATTTCCTTAGCAATGAATTCCATAATCTCTTTTGTCCCGGCTAAATCATTGGGCATTACCAGATGCCGGATAAGTAAGCCTCTTTTGGCTATCCCTTCCTCAATAACTAAATTCCCTACCTGTAGATGCATTTTTTTAATTACAATTTTTAAATTTTCAAAATAGTCAGAGGCGGAGCAGAACTGCTCAGATATTTCCGAAGAAGCAAACTTTGTATCGGGCATATAGATATCAATTATTCCCTCCAAGAGGTCAATTACTTCTGGCGATTCGTATCCTCCACAGTTATAGACCAGAGGAATTTTTAACCCTTCTTCTATAGCAAAAATCAGTGCCTCTACAATCTGGGGAGCAAAATGGGTAGGGGTAACAAAGTTTATATTGTGGCAACCCAACCTTTGTAGGAAAAGCATCATCCTTGCCAGCTCCTGACTGGATACCTCTTTTCCCTCACCTAAGTGACTGATTTCATAATTCTGGCAGAAAACACATTTGAGATTGCAATGGGTAAAAAATATTGTTCCCGAACCATATTTTCCTACCAGACAGGATTCCTCTCCAAAGTGTGGGAAACAGGAAGAAACCTCTGCTTTTTCTCCCCCTCCACAGAATCCTCTTTCTCCCTTTAGCCGTTCCACAAGACATCTCCGTGGACAAAGCTTACAGGGAGAAAGGAGATTCTTCAGTCTTTTCAATCTTTCTCCAAGTTTTTTTCTATTTTTTAAATAAAGAGGATTCATAGGATTTCTTTGAGAAAATTTTTGAAAGCCAGAGAGAGATTTGTCTCTATTTTCTGGATAATTATTATGCTTGCAGGAATTTCATAGAATGCTTTGCTAAGGTTGAGGAAATTTAGCGTATCTTTTTTTATCAGGTCTAAGTAAATAAGTATTTCTTTTTTAGATACACCGGAGGCGTATCTATTTAAGAATTTCCAGAGATAGTTTGTTTTCCATACAGAGGAGAGAAATTTTGTGGGAGGGAGAAATAGCGACTGGGCTGTTTTTGCTATTTCTTCTAATTGATTATAATTTATTTCTCTTCCTTTGAGAGAAAGTAAGCCCAATGAGTATTTTATTAATTGAAGATAATTCTCTTGGGGATAAACATAGAGGGATTTTTCTCCGATTTCTATATTATATAAATTTCCTGTGATAAAGAGAATGTCTTTTAGGGAAGACGCATCATTTATTACCTCCGGAAAAATCTTTTTGATATTCTCTACCTGCAGGAATATTGCCTGGGTAATTATTTTATCTCCCCCTGAATAAAGCACTGACCAGGAATAGTCCAGGGCTTCCTGAAGAGATAGTGTGCGTTCAGAATTTTTTTCTAAACCTTCTTTGATTTCCTTAGCGATGTTCATAAGCTCAATAAAGACTTCTCTATCTAAATCCCCAAAGTTTATTTCTTCACTAAAATAGTTAATAATCTGTATATCTTCAAAATTCAACTTATCTTTAGAAAAAATTCTTTTATACATCGTTTCCAATTTTTGATAATCTTCTATATACACCTTTAACACCTCCTCTATACTTAAACCTTCCAGGGCTTTCCAGGTAAGTGCGGAAGACCTATGGGGAGGTAAGTCTAAAGAGAAGAGATTTTTTGCTTTCTCTCTGATTTCTTTCTGGAAAACTTTTCTTTTATCAAAAGATTGGGGTTGGTAAATTCTTCCCTTGCTGGGAAATTCCTTCAGATAAAGGAATTTCTTCTGTCTTATTCTAATTTCCTCTTCCTTTCCAGAATAAAGATAAAGAAGGAGAGAGGGGAGAATGGTCTTTCTTAGAAGGGATAGCCTTTCCTCCCCGTAAGAAAAAAATTCTTCAAAAGGGATATTTTTTTTGAGAAAGTTTTGTAGGATTAGTTCTATAAATTCCTCTTGGAATAGAGCATATCTTTCTATGGCTTCTTTAAAGGTAATTTTGGCTTTCTCTTCAGAGAGGGTTTCATAGATTTTATATAATTTTCCCCTTTCTTCCCGGGGAAGGATTTCTTTCAAATTTTCCCAATAGAGTCGTAAAATGTATCTTTCAAAATCTTTCTGGTGACTGATTTCTCTTATCTCTATATCCGGGCTGTTTCTGCTCAATGCCCCTTTCTCTACGAGGAGTTTTACCTGCCAAGGGCGCAGGCGTAAAAGAGAATAATTGAGAAGGTTTTTGAGTAAGGAAAAATCTAAATACCGCTTATGTGCGTGATAAAAACATTGGTTAAGAAAAGAGGCTTTTTCCAGCCAGACGGAAAGTCTCTTTTCATAGGGAGGAATTTCTTCAAAGAGATGATTTAAGAGACCATAGATTTCTAAATCCGAGGGGAATGTTTGGGTAAGGATGTTGTTTTTGCGTAGGCGGGAATAAAGGTATATAAAATCTCCCATCTCTTTTAAACTATATCCCCACTCTTTCATTAAAAAATAAAATAGTGATATTTTTCGGGGGAGAGCTTTTTCTTGATTAAATATCTGATAGGCGATTTCCAGATAAATTTTCTCCTTGTAGTATTCTTTAAGTTCTTCTAAGTCCAGATTGTAAACAGGGATAATTCTTTCCGCCAAATTATAGATTTCCGCACGGGAGAATTTCTTTTTATAATCTTTAATTGCCTTTATAAATTTTTTCCTTATCTCAAGGTTTTCCCCGATTAAAGATGGAGAACGGCTAATTTCTGCTAAGAGTTCAGCGCATACTTGAGGGAGGAGATTTTCTACATAATGGGCATGGGAGAAAATTTTCTCTAAGAAACTTAACTCATACCCTTTAAGTTTTGTCTTTTCCCACCAGTATCTTATCTCGTCAGTATTGAGAGATAAATTATACTCTTGAGATTTTTCCTGGATAAATTCTATTTCCCGCAGAGCAGAGAGGATTCCTTTTTCTCCCTTTACCCCACGGTAATGGAAAAACTGTATCCAGTTAATGAGTATTCCCATAAACTCTTCCCTTTCTTCATAATTTTCCCAAGAAAATTTTAATTCTATCCCCTGCTTGCGATAAAAATTTTCCAGGATTTCCTTATGGATAAAGAGAGTGTATAAATCACTGAAAAAATTTTCGGTCTCTATATCGGTTAGAGAAAAGTCAAGTGTCCAGTTTAAGAAGAATCCACTTTTTCCCAAAAATTCGCGTAAGAGTTTTTTCTCTCTCCATTTTTGAGGATTGATTTTCTTCAGGTCAACTGGTCCGTAGAGCTTTTGGAATGGGGGAAGTGAATAAATTAGTTGAAAACGCGAAAGAAAATTTTTTATTTTTTCTTCTGCTTCCGCGGGGTCTTCTCGATAGAATTTGAGCCAGTTTTCTGCCCAGTAACTTAGGGAGGAGATGTAAAAATCCCTATGTTCAATCCCAAGATTTTCATATTCCCCATAAATGCTGGTAAAGATAAGGTTTCTCTTTAGATTCTCCATAAAGGAGAAGAAGCGCGGTATTTCTTCTTTGGTAATTTTGTTTTCCCAGAAGAATTCAGTCCAGGAAAGCAGTTCTCCCATAAGAATTGCCTCATCCAATCTTTTCTCCTCATCTGAAAAGAGGGAACTCTCTTTTTGTGTAAGGAGCCACCTCAGCCTTACTGCTTCTTTAATTTTCAATTTTTCTTCGCGAGGAATGTTAGGAAAGAATTTTTTTATCTCTCTGAGTGTTGTTTCTATAAGTTCAATAAATTCAGGGAATTCCTCTTCATTTACTCCGGAAACGATTAGCCAGTTGATAATTTCTCTTTGTAATGTTTTATCTTTTAATGAGCCATAGGTATAGCCAAAGATTCCTTTTGCCAGGCGCAGGAATTTTTTTCTTTTATTCTCCCAGGATTCAAAAGGCCATTGGGAAAAAAATAACTTTTCCATTTCCCTCTTCTTCTCTGCTTCCCAGGAGAGATAATCCTGTAATTTCTCTTGAGGGATATGGTAGGGGTCTAAAAAGAGGAACTCTTTATCCTTCTCTATTTGCAAAGTAAGTGAGGGGATATTCTCTAAGCCAAGGGAGTTTTTCATTTCTATATAATAGAGATATAAGCCTAAGACCCGGGGGTCAATTATGTCCTCTAAGTGCGTTTTTTCTGGATAGGGGAGAAGGGGGGAGATATATTTTGTCCACCAGTTGGCAAGGAGGTCAATTTTTTCTGTATCCAGGGGGAAAAATGTCAATAATTTACCCAGGTCTTCTATATAACTTTTGAGAAATTTTTCTTTCTTTAATCTTTGGGCATAATTTATCAAAATGAGTTTTAAAATTTCCTTCTGGTCTTCTTTGAGAGAGAGAAGTTCTGCTAAGGGAGAAATCTCTTTTTCAATATCTATATTCGTCCGGACAAGATTTTTTCCTATTCTCTCCCGGAAGGCTTTTTCTTTTTCCCAAAGTTTGTCTAAATACTCCGTAGTTTTCAATTCCTTCTCCCAGGCAGTTTTAAACAATTCTTTTATCGGCTGAAGCAGATTTTCCTTCTCTTTTTCTTTTTTTAGAAAATTGAAGGCATGTGTTTTCTGAGCATAGTTTTTGAAAATAAATTCTTTTCTTCTCTTTTTTCTTTCCCTTATAAGAAACGGTTCTTTCCTTAAGGAAGGAATAACTTTCTTCCAGAACAGGCTAAATTGGGGAGGAATTATAGAGAGGAGATTTGATGGTTTTTTATTTTCTATTATATTCCAGAGTTTTATTTTGGCTTCGGCTAAACTTTCTTTAGTCTGAGATAATTTTTTAATCCCTTGGAGATATTTTGAGAGAATAGAGCTCATTCCGTATGCTCCATAAAGGCCAATGGCTTCGGTATTTAAATTCCGAAGAGCATTTTTAAACTGTTCTTCAAGGAGATTTTCTGTCTCTTTTAGGGAATTGAGAAGAAAATTTTGAAAGGTTATAACCTCAGGGAGGAGCTTCCCATCTTTTTTTATTTTTGTCTCCCTCTCTCTATAAAGATAATTAAGGAAATCAAATTCTGAGGGCAAAGAGAATTGCCTCTCCAGGGAGATTAATTTTAAATAAGGGTCTTCCTGGATAATTTCTT
>JAMWCM010000051.1 GCA_023818355.1 Candidatus Omnitrophota bacterium | reverse complement strand
GTAAAATCAAATCTCCGGGCAGGACTTTCTTAAAAGACTTATCCTTAGGAAGTAGTCCCACAGTTCCACAGTAAACCAGAGGATTCCCTACATAACGTTCGTCAAAGATAACTGCACCGTTTACCGTAGGAATTCCCATTTTATTTCCATAGTCTCTTACTCCCGCCACCACGCCCTTCATAATTCTCTTCGGATGAAGCACCCCCGGTGGAAGTTTCTCATAAGGATAATCGGGAGGTCCGAAACAGAAAACATCGGTATTGGCAATAGGCTTTGCTCCTAAACCTGTTCCCAAAGGGTCACGAATCACTCCCCCAATCCCGGTATTTGCTCCTCCGTAAGGCTCTAAAGCCGAAGGATGATTGTGGGTTTCCACCTTGAAACAGATATTGTAATCTTTATCAAAACGAATTACCCCGGAGTTATCATTAAAAACCGAAACACACCAGGGCTTTTTCAACTCCTCAGTTACCTTCATTATCGTTTCCCTCAATAGGTTATTTATAATTTGAGTTTTGGGTTTAGAATTTAGGATTTCTTTATATTCTATTTTCCCCTTAAGAGTCTTGTGTCTACAATGCTCTGACCAGGTTTGGGCGATGGTTTCTAACTCACAGTCTGTGGGATTGCGCCCCAGTTTCTTAAAATATTTTTTAATCTGAAGCATCTCCGGGATACTCAAAAAAAGCTGCCCTTTAACACTCATCTCTTTTAATTTTTTATTATTCGCCTTGAGGATATCTATGGTGATTAACTTAAATTTATATTCAGGATTTTCAAAGCTAAATCCTGTTTTTTTATCCAGAATGTGTTGAATGGTCTTATTCACCAGGAGTTTATCCGCAATAAAATTCAATTCTTCTTGAGTTAAAGCTCCTTTCAAAACATATTTTTTTGCGGTTCTTATCGCTTCCACACCTTTAATCCCCAGGTCCCTTATACCCTTTAAAGCCGAATCCTCCCAAGGGTCCATTACTCCAGGATTGTAAGCAACCACCAATGTAAATTCATCTTCTCTCCGGCGGTATTGATAGTCTGCGACCGTGAGGCAATATTCCTGGGTAAGCGGGTCAGTCAACAACTCTTCACAAATCCTTCGCAAATCAATTTCTGAAATCTCTCCTTTTAAAAAATAAAGTTGTGCTACTTCCACCGAGGAAACCGAAGAGACTCCTAAGTCAAGGATATCTTTTTTCAATCCCTCTCTCTGAGGGTCAAAAAAATCATTTTTAATTTTAACCTCTATCTGGTAGACCACTTATAACCCTACTCTGTGAAAGATTTTATCAATATTGCGTAAATAAAAACTCAAATCAAAGAGAGCCCGAATTTCTTTCTCTTCTAAGTACTTGCGGATCTCTTTATCTCTTAGCAGAAGCTCCTGAAAATCCCTTTTTTCTTTCCAACAGATAAGCGCAACTCTCTGCACTAAATCATAGGCTTTCTGCCTGGGCAGCCCTTTATCCATTAAAGTTAGAAGAACCCTCTGGGAAAAAATAAGCCCACCGGTTTTTCTTAAATTATTACGCATATTATCAGGATAGACAATGAGTTTATCTAAAATGTAAATCATCAAATTGAGCATATAGTCCAATAAAGTAGTGGCATCGGGTAAGATTATCCTCTCTACTGAGGAATGGCTAATGTCCCTTTCGTGCCAGAGAGAAATATTTTCCATTCCTGCCTGCGCATAGGAGCGTAAAAGTCTTGCCAGGCCACAGATACGTTCTGAGAGAACCGGATTTCGTTTATGGGGCATTGCCGAGGAACCCCTCTGTCCTTCAGCAAAAGGTTCTTCCACCTCCAGAACTTCGGTGCGTTGCAGATGTCTTATTTCCAGAGCAAGTCTTTCCAAAAAACCACCGATTATGGCAAGAGTAGAAAGGTATACCGCATATCTATCCCGCGGAATAATCTGGGTGGAGACCGGTTCAGGCTTAAGCCCCAGTCTGGTACAGACCATCTCTTCTATTTCCGGTTCTATATGGGAAAAATTCCCCACGGCACCCGAAATCTTTCCAAATCCAATTACTTCTTTTGCCTGTTTTAATCTCTCTAAGTTCCGCAATCCCTCCGCATAGAAACCTGCCAATTTTAATCCTAAGGTAATCGGTTCCGCATGAATACCATGGGTTCTTCCCGCCATAATGGTATTGCGATAAAGCTTTGCCTTCCGCTTAAGGAGAACTGTTAAATTCTCCAAGTCTCCTAAAAGGATATCTGAGGCCTCTAACAAAAGCATTGCCAGAGATGTGTCTAAGATATCTGAAGAAGTTAAACCGAGATGGATATACTTTGCCAGCTCTCCCAGGTTTTCAGAAAGATTATCTATAAAAGCAACCACCTCATGCTGTGTCTTTTTTTCTAATTCTTTTATCCTCTCTAAATCAAACCCTGCTTTCTTCTCAATGCTTTCCATATCTTTCTTGGGAATTTTCCCCTTCTTTGCCCAGGCACGACAAACCGCCAGTTCCACTTCCAGCATTTTTTGAAAACGGTTCTCCTCTGCCCAAACTTTCTCCATCTTGGGGAGGGTATAGCGTTCAATCATTCTCCTACCTCCTTTTTAATCTGGTTTAAGGTATCCCAGTAATTTTCATTGCGGGGGTCTAAGGAAATTGCTCTCTCCATTAGTTCCTTTGCTTCTTTAAGATTCTTCCCGGTGGTAAGATAAAGATAAGCAAGATTATTGTAGGCATCAGCAAAACTCTCATCTAAGGCAATGGCTTTTTTATAAAACTCTTCTGCCTTTAAGAATTCTTTTCTCTTAAAATAGACATTTCCTAAATTGAAATAGGCGAGCTTTGCCTGGGGAAAATTTTGAATCGTCTTCCGATAATACTCCTCTGCCTTCAGTAACTCTCCAATTTTCTCCAGAAGGTAACCTAAATAAATATATTCTTCGGGTCTCAGTTCCCAGTTCACTTTTTCCGGAGGACAGATGGTTATGGTTCCAAAGTCTGCCTCTTTCCACTTTTTCATAAAACTTTCATATTTCAACCAAACCCTTGCTTTTCTTCCTGTATGAACAAGAATTTTCTTATTTTTATCATCAAAACCAAAAATTACCAGATAGTGGTATCCTCCTTTTAGGGGTAGTTCTTTCTGCAAAACGATTAAGGGAATGTTCTCTTTTATCCTCATTTTTAAATAATCAAGGTTTTCCTGGGAGTATTTAGACCAGAGATTAAATCTGCGGGGATAAAAGGAAATTTCAAAATCAAGTGCGCCTCCCAAGCCAGGAATGTAGAGTTCTTTAATGAGTTTTGAATAATCAAATTGCACTCCCCAGTAACCGAGCAGAGAAGCCAGCGCCGCCGGGCCACAGGTATTCCCCCTCTGTTTATAGAAAGGGACACCGGCAATGATCCGGACCTCTGGGGAAAGCGGTTTTTCTTGTAGCCGAGGGGTGAGGGTTTTACATCCTGTTAAGAAAAAAGCAGGAATAAAAAAATAAAAAATTTTCTTCAATCTATTGCTTGCTAAAAATATATCTGTCACGAGTATCTTTACTTTACAGATTAATATCTTCGGGGAATGGCATCGCGTGGCTCAATCTTTATCGTATAGTTGGTGAAATAAAGCACCGCAATAATCAGAAGAACAAGAATGAGTATCCCCAACAATATCCCTCCCGCTCCCCCTCCTACTTTAAACATATCGCAGCGCAGCGCCAACTCTTTTAATTTTTCCGGGTCTAATTGGGCTATCCTTTCTAAAATTACCTCCTTATCTATTCCCATTCTTTTAAGATAATAATTGGTCCTTTCCTTCTCTAAGAAAGATTTTATTTTATTTAAATATATATCTTTTTCTTCCGGCATTCCGGTTCTGGAATCAACCCAACCTGCATATCCTGAATTTGGTTTTATTCCTAAAAAAATCGCTACGCTTAGAAGAAATAAAAAACAAAACTTCTCTTTATAAATAAAGCTCAACATCACCCACCCCCTTTCTCTTTAGCAGTCTTATAGGCATCAAATAGGCTATAGATGCCGACTATACAGATAAAAAATAATCCTAAGAAAAAAAGCCCTATCCCTAAGACCAGCTCCCGGATATCTGGTAAAAGGGCTAACTGCACGCGTGCGAAAAACCAATGTCCGATAAAAATCGCCCCGGTAATCAAAATAAGCATCCCCAAAGCAGAAAGAAAAATAAGCCAGATACCCTTTTTTATCTGACCATTATAAATCTGGCCAAGACCACTTACCAAGAATGATAAGACCGCGGCTATTCCGGGATTGACTGTTGGCATTGTTTTTATTTTAGATGGTTGCGGGGCCCAGATTTGAACTGGGGACCTTTAGGTTATGAGCCTAACGAGCTTCCGGACTGCTCCACCCCGCATTTATAATTATATATATCAGGAAAGCATTTGTCAAGGCTGGATTTTTTCTTTTTGTTTTAAGACAATAATAAGCTCGCCACGGGGGGGATTGTTCTGGAAATGAACAATTAAAGCGGAGGGTTTATTGCGGATTATCTCTTCAAATTTTTTAGTTAGTTCCCGCACGATACAGAGATCAACCTCTCCCAGTATTTCCTGAATATCCTGAAGGGTTTTTAAAATTCTCCGGGGAGATTCATAAAAGATGAGCGTCCTTTTTTCTGTGCTTAACTGCCTCAATCTTCTCTTCCGCGCTCCTGATTTTGTCGGTAAAAATCCCTCAAAGATAAATTTATTTGTGGGAAATCCCGATAAAACCAATGCTCCGATAAAAGCGGTTGGCCCGGGAATAAAGGTTAGAGGGAGATTGTTTTCAATAGCCAATTTGATAATGTGTGCACCCGGATCAGATATCCCTGGGGTTCCCGCATCGGAAACCAAGGCGATATCTTTGCCTTCTTTAAGTAATCTAATTAAATATTCTCCGCGTCTAATTTTATTATACTCATAATAACTCACCAAAGGCTTATTTATTCCATAATGAGAGGTAAGAATTTTCGTGTGCCGCGTATCCTCACAGGCGATTAAATCCACGGATTTTAAAACCTCAATCGCCCGCAAAGTAATATCCTTTAAATTCCCAATTGGCGTAGCCACAATATAGAGCATGGAAATAGGATATGTAAGAATTTAACTTCTGTAAATAAAATTGCAATATACTGCCAGGATAATTGTAGAACCTCTAACATGTTTTGTTTCCAAATTAATCACCTCAGGCTCTAAGATATCCTTTCCCACATTAAATTTTATCGCCTTATGAATATTTAAGAAAGTCGCATCCCAGAATCTAAATTGGTCTGCAGTGATCATCACATTTTCTGGCCCAATTCTTAGCTTCTCTATAATTGCCCTTAAGGCCTCTTCTTTAGTCCACATTAATAAATCCCCGCGAGTAAACACATGTAAATATTCACTTTTAGGTAGAAATTTCAACAACAACTCATCAACTACTTTATAGCGGGCATAGGTTATGATTGCAATGTGCCTTTGTTTATTTAATATTTTGATAAAAAATCAATTATCTGTTCGGGAACTTTTCCCTCTTCATCTAAACTGTATGTTAATTAAAAAATAGATACCCAAAATCCCCAAAAAATTTAAACGATATTTATCCATCATCGGAAAGGTTGTCAAGGGCAGCAAAATTGGTTACAAAAATAGATAAATTTTGTAACTTTTGTAACTAACGGAGTTCCACCTTAAATTTTTCTTTGAGCAACTGGCGAATTCTGTCCATCAGCGCTTCTATCTCTTCAGCACATAAAGTCCTTTGGTCTGACTGAAATTTTAGAGAAAAGGTAAGGCTTTTTTTACCGGAAGGGATATTCTCTCCTTGGTAAACATCAATAAGGGTTATTTCTTTAAGCAAATCTGTAGGAAAATCTTTAAAGAATTTTTCCAATTCTTCATAGGGAATTTTTTCTTCCACCACAAAGGAAATATCGCGCAAAACAAAAGGGAATTTAGAAAGACCTGCAAACTTTTTTTCAAAAGAGGAAAATAAAACCAATTTATTTAAATTTATTTCCGCCCAATAAATTTCAGGGGGTAAATCAAAATTTTTCTGAACCTCCCCTTTTATCTTCCCCAAAAAACCGATGGCTTCTTTTTCAACCTCTATCTCCGCAGAATATCCTCTCTCCAAATAGGGGCAATCCTTCCTCAAAAAATTTACCTTTTTTATACCTATTTGGCTCAAGATGAGCTCAATAATTCCTTTTAAATCATAAAAACCCATTTTCTCCTCTTTTTTCAGCCAGCCTAAAAAAGAACTCCCGGTATGGCAAATCCCCAAATGGGGGACTTCTGGGAATCCCTCTCTATTTAAATAGATTTTTCCCCATTCAAAAATTTTTATATTTTCAACTTGATGCTTTAAATTTTGGCAGACAACTTCTAAGATACTGGCAACAAGTGTGGGCCGTAAAAACTCCTGTCCCTTACTTAAAGGATTGTTAAGTCTTACCCATTCCTTTTTATCAGAAAGATTCACCTTTCTTAAGATATCTTCTCCAACTAAACTGTAAGTAATTACCTCATTAAAACCTAAGCTAAGCAAAGTTTCATAAATTATTCCTCTAATTTTATCTAAGGGCGCTTCCGAAATAACTTCTTTCATCGGCGCAGGTAAAGTCAAGGGAAATTTATCATATCCATATATCCGGGCAATTTCTTCAATCAAATCCTCCTCTATCTCTATATCCTGACGAAAGCGAGGGGGCTTTACTTTTAAAAATTCCTTTTTCTTTTTAATGAAAAACCCAAGTCTTTTTAAAATTTTCTCTATTTCCTGAGAGGAAATCTCTCTCCCTAAAAATTTATTAACCCTTTTAAGACTTAAGAGAATTTCTTTTTCTCCCCTTTTTTTCAATCCCCTATCTTTTAACTTACTTACCATAACTTTCTTCGGAGAAGAAGCGAATTCTTCTATCAAATCTGTTGCCCGCAAAGAGGCATTCAAGACGGTATCTAAATCTACCTCTCTCTCAAAGCGATATGAAGATTCGGTAACTAGCCCCAATTTCTGGGAAGCATGTCGGATAATTATGGGGTGAAAATATGCACTTTCTAAGAGAACCGTTTTTGTGGATTCAGTTACCTCAGTATTTCTCCCACCCATAATCCCGGCAATAGCGATAGGTTTTTTTTCATCAGCAATTACCAGTACCGTTTCATCAAGCTCATGTTTTTTATCATCAATGGTAACAATACTCTCTCCTCTCCTTGCCTTACGGACGATAATTATTCCTCCCTCAATCTTTTCATAATCAAAAGCATGTAGTGGTTGGCCGCTTTCTAAGAGACAGTAATTGGTAATATCCACAATATTATTTATTGGTCTTAAACCCACAGCAAGGAGTTTTTTCTGTAACCAGGGAGGAGAAGGTTTTACTTCTACATTCTCAATTATTCTTCCTACATAGCGCAGACATCCTTTTTTATCATCAATCTTTATCTTAAATGGAAGAAGGCTATTCCGGGGTTTGGGTATTCTCCTCTCTGGAGAAAGAAATTTAAATCTTTTACCAGTGATTGCTGAAATTTCCCGGGCAATACCTACAACACTTAGCCAGTCAGGGCGATTGGTGGTTACCTCTACTTCCAATACCCAATCGTCTTCAAATCTCTCTAAGGAAGTAACCTCCAAACCAACTAGGGTAAGTTTTTCGGCAAGCTCTTGAGGAGAAATTTCTATCTCTACAAATTCTCTAAGCCAGTTATAGGTTACCTTCATCATTACTAAAATTGTCTTAAGAATCTTAAGTCATTTTCAAAAAACAAACGAATATCCTCAATCCCGTATTTAAGCATCGCCATTCGCTCCACACCCATACCAAAGGCAAAACCTGTATATTTATGCTTAGGGTAACCTGCAAAATGAAAAACCCGGGGATGAATCATCCCCGCACCGAGAATCTCCAGCCATCCTTTCCCTTTACAGACACCACATTTCTGGTTACTGGTTTCTGGTTTCTGGTTTCTTTGACAGATTATACAGGAAATATCTACTTCAACTGATGGTTCAGTAAAGGGAAAATAATGTGGACGAAAACGCATCTTTATCTCTTTACCAAAAAATCTCTGTGCAAAAACAAAAATGGTTCCTTTGAGGTCAGAAAATTTTATATTTTCATCAACCGCAAAACCCTCAATCTGATGAAACATAAAAGAATGGCTGGCATCCACTGCATCCGGTCTATAAACTCTCCCTGGAGAAATTATCCTCAGAGGGGGCAGATAATTTTCCATTACCCGCACCTGAACTGTAGAAGTCTGGCTACGCAGAAGATACCGGCCTTTTCCCGGGGCTGACCTTGGTCTTCTTTCACCACTGCTAATTTCTCCCTCTAAATAAAATGTATGGAAGGCTTCGGTTGCCGGATGCTCTTGGGGAATATTTAGGCTGGTAAAGTTATAGTATTCGGTTTCTATCTCCGGTCCCTCTAAGATTGTAAAACCCAATTTCTCAAAAATAGCTAAAACCTCCTCTATGGTCTGGGTTAAAATATGTTTTTTACCTATCACAAAATAAAGCCCGGGGAGAGAAAGGTCAATTCCCGCAAGTTCTTTATCCCCGGCCCAGAGGTTTTCCTTTTCCTTTATTTCCTTTAAAATTTTCTCCTTAAGTTCGTTGAGCATCTTTCCCAGAAGAGGCCGTTGAGAGCTTTCTATATGGGATAGCTGTGAAAATAACCCATCCAAAATCCCCTTCCGACCTAAATACTTTATCCTTAATTTCTCCAGGTCTTGGAGAGAATTTATCTCTTTTATCTCTGCAAAAAATATTATCTCTATTTCTTTAATCTCTGTTTCCATCCTTTTTTCCTTCTGAGATTGCGTAAAGTAATCGCCGAAAGAAGAAAAAAACTACAGATAAAAAAACGCTTTGTCCATAATCTCCGCAAAGGATAAATTATCTCTTCCCTTAAAAATCCTTCCTTAATCATCTCCACTTTTTCGGCATGGATATCCATATCCCCCCCATGCTCTAAGCAGTGTGCATGGAATGTCCCCACTATTCTTAAAAAATCTCCGGTTGCTTTATAGCTCCCTAAGAATTTTATGGGGGGAAGAAGCTCTTTTGCCAGATAAACACCTAAGGCAAATTTTTTATCTTTGAGATTTACCCAGACAAAACTTCCTCTCTCCATTACATCTCCAATTACTTCCCCCTCATAGATTATTCTTTTCCCATCGTAATCC
>JAMWCM010000050.1 GCA_023818355.1 Candidatus Omnitrophota bacterium | reverse complement strand
TGAGCGATTAAAGTTATATCTAAGTTTTTTACTCTAAATCCATCATTTTTTACCATATGAAAAACCTTCGCTAAGATTTTTCTACTGGTAATGTTTTTATATTTTTCCTCGGTATTAGGGAAATATTCTCCAATATCACCTTTTCCTATTGCTCCCAACAAAGCATCAGAGATTGCATGTAGAATTACATCTCCATCAGAATGTCCTAAGAGACCTTTTTCAAAAGGAATCTCCATTCCTCCTAAGAAGAGTCTTCTTCCTTTTACCAGACGATGAATATCGTAACCCAGACCTACTTTCATCTTAATAAATTCCAAATATAGTTAAGCACTGAATTCTAAACAAATTATAATTCCCAAATTCTCCAAATTCCAAACATTTTGTTTGGGATTCAGAATTTTTAAGTTTTGAACTAACATCTTAGATTGTGGCTCTTAAGATTGCCTTGGCCAAGACTAAGTCCTCCGGCGTAGTAATCTTTATATTCAAAGGACTACCTTTAATTACCCTCACTTTATGCCCATAGCGCTCTACAACCTGAGCATCATCGGTGGCAATAAATCTTTCTTTCCTCGCTTTCTTATAGCAACTTATAAGTAAATCTTTTTTAAAGAACTGAGGGGTTTGGATTTCCCAGAGGTCTTGCCGTGGAAGAGTTCTTACTACGAGGTGATTTTTAATCTCCTTAACTGTAAAATTAAGAGGAATTCCGGGAACCACTGCTTCAAATTTTCTCCCTTCATTTATAACCATTTTTAACAAATCTTCATCTATAAATGGTCTTGCACCATCATGGATTAAAACTAAATCTTTCGTTTTATCAATTTCTCTGAGTCCGTTCCATACAGAGTCACTGCGGGTAGGACCTCCTTTAACTACCTTTATGCGCTTCTTAAAATTAAATTTTTTCAGAAATATCTCTTTTGTATATTGAAGAGAACGCCTGCTTACCACCAGAATAATCTCCTCTATATCTTTTATCCTTTCTAAGTTTTTGAGGGTATAAAAGAGAATGGGTTTTTTATCTAATAAAACAAATGCCTTATCGCTTTTTTCCCTGAGGCGTTTACCTCTTCCAGCAGCGGGAACAACGGCGGATATTCTCATTTAAACGAGATTTTAGCACAAAAGAGGAGAATTTTTCAATAAAATAAAAAGGCCAGAGCAGACGGAAATTCACTCTGGCCCTTAAAATTCTTAAATTTAAATTATTTATCTACCCCATTATGCGCATTGGTTTTCCGAAAATCATTCTTCCCGCAGAGGTCTGCAAAACTGAAGTTACTGAAATTTCTACGGTTTTGCCTAAGAGATGACGGGCTTCTTCCACCACCACCATTGTCCCATCATCAAGATAAGCCACCGCCTGATTGTATTCCTTGCCTTCTTTCACCAGCCGCACACTCATCGTCTCCCCAGGGAGAACCACGGGTTTTAAAGCATTTGCCAGGTCATTGATATTTAAAACCGTGACTCCCTGGAGTTCGGCAATTTTATTCAAATTGTAATCATTAGTAAGGATGCGCGCCTCAATACTCTTTGCCAGTCTTACCAATTTGGCATCCACTTCAGGAATCTCCGGATAATCTTCTTCATGAATTTTTACCTCAAGATGGGGAATTTTTTTGATGCGGTTGAGGACATCCAATCCTCTCCTTCCACGTGTCCGTTTGAGATGGTCTGGGGAATCGGCAATCTGCTGAAGTTCTTTTAAAACAAAACGCGGAATCACCACCTTCCCTTCCATAAAACGGGTCTGAAATATATCCGCAATTCTTCCGTCAATGATGACACTGGTATCAAGGATAACGATTTCCCCAGGCTGATTCTGGGGAGAGAGTCTCACATAAGGGATAATTAAGCTAAAACCATCTTTCCCCCTTAAGGCAATGATTATCCCCAGATAAGAGAAGATAAAGAGAGAGCTTAAGCGTAGCAGAAAAGAAACATTATATCCCAGAGGAAAAAATTCTAAAATCCAGGCAAAGACTTTTGCAGTAATCAAGCCCAAAATAAGCCCAAAAACAATCGTGGATACTTCCCGTAGAGAGACTTTTTGAATAAATATCTCCAACAACACCACTCCCAAAGCCAGAAGAAGTCCCATCCCCAATCCCTTTAAAGGTGAAATAAACCATCCTGTCTTACCTAAATAATAACCGGAAAAGGAAGCAAGAAAAATAAAAAATAATCTTACCAAAATTATGCCCATTCTCCTCCTCCTTCAACCCAAGGCTAAATCCACTGCCTCTTCTATGTTTTTCACTCCCAGGATTTCTAAATCTTTTTTTCGTGCCTGTAAAGAAGAAAGGTTTGCCATAGGTAAAATCACTTTCCTAAAACCCAACCGTTCTGCCTCCTGAAGACGCAATTCCAAAAAACTCACCGCTCTCACCTCTCCTCCTAACCCCACCTCTCCTAAAACTACTGTCTGCTTGGAAAGGGGAAGATTACGAAAACTGGAAACAATTCCTGAAACCACTCCCAGGTCTACCGCCGGTTCAACTATCTTTACTCCCCCTACCACATTCACAAAAATATCCTGATTCCCTAAGTGTAGTCCCAGCCTCTTTTCCAAGACCGCAATAAGCAATGGTATACGGTTAAAATCTAATCCGGTACACCGTCTGCGGGCAAAACCGGGAAGGGAAGGAACTACCAATGCCTGAATCTCCACCAAGAGAGGCCTTGTCCCTTCTATTACCGGAACAATCACCGAACCCGCGGTTTTCTCTTCACGGTCACCCAAAAATATCTCCGAAGGATTCTTTACTTCTACCAAACCCTTTGTGGTCATTTCAAAGATGGCAATTTCATTGGTGGAACCAAAACGATTTTTTACCGCCCGGAGAATTCGCCTCTGCGTAAAATCTTCTCCTTCAAAATATAAAACTGTATCCACAAGATGCTCAAGTATCTTTGGTCCCGCAAGCATCCCCTCTTTGGTTACATGTCCAATAAAGAACATAGAAATTTCTCTTTCTTTTGCCAGGGAGGTAAGTAAATGGGCACATTCCCGCACCTGTGTCACTGTGCCGGGACCGGAGGAGAATTCTGGCCTATAGAGAACCTGCACAGAATCAATTACTACAATGCGTGGATTTAATCTATCAATGTCTTCCCTGAGAAAATCTAAGTTTGTTTCATTGACAATGTAGAAACTGTCTCCTTGTAAACCCAATCTCTGAGCACGCATTTTTGTCTGTTTTAAAGACTCCTCTCCACTTACATACAAAACAAGGTTATCTTTTATACTCAAACTATGGGCTACCTGAAGAAGTAGGGTAGATTTACCTATCCCTGGATTACCTCCCACTAAAACTACGGAACCGGGAACTACCCCCCCACCTAAGAGACGGTCAAATTCTCCTATACCGGTGAAAATTCTTTTCTCTTCCTCAATATCTATTTCCGAAAGACGCAAAGGAGAACTACTTTTTCTCTCCTCAGGGGCAGTCAAAGAAGCAGCGACTTTCTCTTCTACAAAAGAATTCCACCCCTCACAATCCGGACACTTTCCTAACCAGCGCAGAGAACGATACCCGCAATTCTGACAGATGAATACCGTCTTCGTCTTAGCCATTTCGCTTACTCCTAAAAATGGCAATTTAGTTCAAAAATCAAAATTATATATCAAAATGTTAAATTGAATAAACACTAAATCCGAATATTTAAATCCTAAACAATTTCTAAATCCCAATTTTTCAAATTCCAAACTGCATGTTTGTAACATTTGAATTTTAGGATTTTTAAGTTTTGCATTATCATTTTGATATTTGATTTTTGATATTTAAATTTATTTCTTTTCTTTTGGTCGATAGAAGAGTTTCCAGGGATGTTTTCTTAAATCCTGCACGAACTCCTCCATCTCTTTATACAGTTCCTCATCGGTAACCAATCTTCCAATTGTCCCTTTCCCTTGATTTATTTTTTCAGCAATCTCCTGTAAAGATAAACTCAATCTTTCCAATTCAAAAGTTAACCTCCGCAGATTGAGAATAGTCTCTTTAAAAGCAGTCTTAAATTCGGGGTCAGTCAATAAAGCATTTATTGAAGACATTGAGGATTCCAATTGCGTAGCAATTTTATAACCTGTTTCCGTAATCTGTGCCATAGAAACAGAATTTTTACCATAGAGAACATCTCCGGGTTTAAGCACCTCGTTTTTCTCAGAACCGGGAATAATCTCCAGATACTTTTCTCCCAATAGCCCCAGGGTATTTATATAGGCAACAGAATCTCTATAGACAACAAATTTTTTATCTATCCAGGCAAGTAATTCTACTTGTGGTAAGGCAGTGGAGGAAGAATAAACTATCTGCAGGTCCTTAACCTCTCCCACCTTTACTCCCGCCAGTCTTACCGGAGCTCCCACCTCAATCCCATTGGCAAAATTGAAAATTACTTTTATATAGTATCCGGCAACCGCAGTCTTAAAATCGCTGATAGAAAAAACAATGATTGCTAAAATTATTAAACCGATGAGCACAAATATACCTACTTTCAACTCAAAATCTCTCCTCTTCACTTATCCTCCTTCCTCTACCGCAATCACCCCTTCAGATTCTCCCTGGATAAATTGTTTTACTATGGGATTATTCATCTCCATAATCTCTTGGGGAGTTCCTGAGGCAATGATTTTACCCTTATAGAGCATGGCAATCCTATCCCCAATCTTAAAAGCACTCTTCATATCGTGGGTTACAGCAAGCGCGGTTACCCTTATCTTATCGTGAAGTTCCACAATAAGATTGTTTATGGCATCTGCAGTTATGGGGTCAAGTCCGGTTGTGGGTTCATCGTAAAGAATTATCTCAGGATGCATACAAATTGCTCTTGCCAGAGCAACCCTTTTCTTCATTCCCCCGCTTAACTGTGCAGGATAAAATCCCTCTATCCCGGGAAGTCCCACCAGGTTAAGACATTCGTTTATTCTTTTTTCTATCTTTTCTTTCTCCGTATATCCGTGTTCATAGAAAAAGAAACCCACATTTTCTTTTACGGTCAAAGAGTCAAAGAGAGCAGAACTCTGAAAGAGCATCCCGAACTTCATGCGTAGGCGGTCTAATTCTTTTCCTTTGAGCCGGGTAATATCTTCTCCATCAATAATTATTTCTCCCGCATCGGGTCTCAGGAGTCCAATGATTAACTTAAGCAGAACGGATTTTCCACAACCACTCCTTCCAATAATTACTACCGTCTCTCCGGTATTTATTTTTAAATTAAGATTTTCTAAGACTATTTTATCTCCAAAGGATTTACAAAGATTAATTATCTCTATCATTTCTCATTTGAACATAAAATAAAACAGCGCAGTAAATAGGCAATCCGCAGCAATGATTAAAATAAAGGAAAAAACCACTGCCCGGGTAGTAGCCCGCCCTACTCCCTCTGCTCCCCCTTCTGTATCCAGTCCCTCACGGCAAGAAATAACTGCAATAATGATAGCGAAAAAAAACGCCTTAATTAATCCTGTAAAAACATCTTTGTAACCCAAGGTATTAAAAGTCATGCGCATATACAAACTCTTTCCTATCCCCAGTTTCCCTACACCCACAATGAAGCCCCCTAAGATTCCCACAAAATCGGCATATACTGTAAGCACCGGAAGCATACTCATCATGGCGATGAACCGGGGAACGACCAGATATTTTATGGGATTTACCGCCAGTGTCTGCAAAGCCTCAATCTGTTCCGTAACTTTCATCGTCCCTAACTCAGCAGTAACTGCTGCTCCCATCCTTCCGGCAACTACTAAAGCGGTTAGGACCGGACCCAACTCCCGGGTAATGGAAAGGGCAACCAAAGAAGAAATGTAAATCCTTGCTCCAATTTTCTGCATCTGATAAGCACTCTGTAAAGCCAGAACTATTCCCGTAAAAAGAGAAGTTAGGGAAACCAAGGGTAAACTCTCCACCCCTATTTTAGTCATCTGCTCAAAAAGATTTTTCTTTCTAAAGGGAGGAATTAAAGATAAAACCAGCGCTTCCCCCAAAAGAACCCCTACGCTCCCTAAGTAACCCGTAAGAGAAATAAACCTTTCCCCTAAATACCTAAACATTTTCCTCAAAATTTAATCTTTCTTTCAAAACCAAGAATCTCCTCATTTTCTTTTAATCTCAGTTTTAAACTTCTGTCCTCTTCAAGTCTGTATTCCAGACCAAACTCATCGCGCTTTTCTCTTAAAAGTTCTGTATAATCCTGTTTATAAGCATTAAACTGTAGACTTAATTTCTCATCTATTTTTTTATTCAAAGAAATTATCCCCGAGGGCTCCTTTTGAATAATGCTCCATCCCTGCCAGTTTATCTTCTCCGGATAAGGGATAAGCACGAGATTTTTCCCGAAATCAGATTTACCCAAATGTCTTAAATCCACCTCTCCACTGAGTTCAAAATAGCCATTGTCTTGATAGATGCGCGTATCGCTTAATTGGAAACGGTTATTTTCTCCGTTAAATCTAATTCTCCCTCCCTTAAATTTAAAAGGACCGAGCTCTCCTTCCGTAAATTCAATATCTCCTTTAGCCAATAAATTCCCCTCATTTATTTCCAGCAGTGCTTTTCCGGAAACCCTTCCCCATGCCTTCCAATCAGGATAATAAATATGGGCAAAGTAGAGAAGATTTAAGTTATTTATAATTAAAGAGATTTTCCCGGAAATTTTATTTAAAAAATTTATCTCCCCGGAAAAACTAATCGCTTCTGCCCAATTAAAATTATCTATACTAAGCACGCCATCCTTAAATCTGTATTTCCCTTCAAATTCGGGGAAAGGGAAATAATTCCAAACTGTTCCTGAACTGTAAAATTCACCGACGATTGCTTTTTCCTGAGCAGCGTATTCACCTTCTATGAAAATCTGGGAAATCAATTCGTTATCTAAGAAAGGGAGGTGGTCAAATTTTATTTTTATAGATTTCTTTTTCTTCTGATAATCTCCCTCAATCTGCAGGGGTGACCCTTCCTTATTCAAATCAGAAAATATTGCCAGATTAAATCTCCCTTCATAGGGAAGAATTGTCCCTTCTATACGAAACGCTGGCTTATCTTCTTCCGCAAAACCTTCAAGGAAGACCTTTTCCCAATCCCCGCGTAAAGAAATAACTGCAGGGATAAAGAAAAAATAAGGTTTGCTTTCAAATTTTCTGAAAAATTGGCAACGCAGGTGTATAAGAGGGAAACTCTCCGTCAATCTTCCGAGAGTTGCCTCTAATTCAAAAGGAAGGTCTTTTCCCAAAATTCCTCTTAAATTCTTGAGTTCTAAATATCCGTTATCCAGATTAACTTGCATTGCGGTAATCTGTAGAGGTAACCTGAAGCCCTTTAGGGAAAGAGATACATCCTCCATTTTCATCTGAAAAGACCTTACAATTTTGTCGTTTTTAAAAAGAATATCCCCCAGAGAAAAACTAAAATAAGCCTTTTTAGCCCCTAATAAAAAATTTTTATCTTTATCTGAGACAAGTAAATCTTCCACACTCAATCTTCTTCCCCACCAATGGTGAATTTCTCCAAAACTCAGTGAGAGATTTAATTTATTTCCCAAGGCTTTCTGTAAGGATGCTTTGATTTCTTCTGAGAGTTTATTCTGTTGTGCAGATAGAAAGAGGGATAATCCCAGGATTATAAAAAATAAAATAAAAAAATTGCGTTTTCTTTTCCTTAGCTTGCCACGCATACAATATACAATTTAGAACTCTTTATTTCATAATCTGTTTCTCTCCGGCAATTTCAAATTCAAGGTGATTTTCCTGAAATACAATTTTTATTGTATCCCCAACCTTAAATTTACCCGCAATTATCTCTTCCGCTAAGGGGTCTTCTACATAACGCTGAATCGTCCTGCGTAAGGGGCGTGCACCTAAAACCGGATCAAATCCTTTATCAATCAGAAATTCCTTTGCCTCGGAAGTCAATTCTATAAAATATCCCTGCTCACTCATCCGTTTACGCACCTCATTTATCTCCAGTTCTACAATCTTCTGTAAATTCTCACGCGTAAGCGGACGAAAAACGATAATATCATCTATACGATTAAGAAACTCTGGCTTAAAGGTCCTTTTTACCTCCTCCATAAGTTTTGTTTTTATTGTCTCATAATCCACTCCTTCCTTTTCGCTCCGGAATCCCAGGGTAGCCTGTTTTCTCCAGAATTCTGCGCCAATGTTAGAGGTCATAATCAGAATTGTATTTCTAAAATCAACCTTCCTGCCAAAACTATCGGTGAGCCTACCTTCGTCCAGGACCTGAAGAAGAATATTGAAGACATCGGGATGGGCTTTCTCTATCTCATCCAGAAGGACCACCGAATAAGGTCTTCTCCTTATTTTCTCGGTAAGTTGCCCTCCTTCTTCATATCCCACATACCCCGGAGGAGCACCTACAAGTCGTGAAACATTGAATTTCTCCATATACTCGGACATATCCAACTGAACCAAAGCCTCTTCATCACCAAACATAAATTCCGCCAGGGCTTTACCTAAAAGGGTTTTCCCTACTCCGGTTGGTCCTAAAAAGATAAATGAACCAATCGGCCGGCGCAGGTCTTTGAGCCCGGCGCGCGAACGGCGCACTGCCCGGGCAATGGTGGAAATTGCCTCATCCTGTCCAATCACCCGCTTGTGAATCTCTTCCTCTATCTGCAGGAGTTTTTCTGATTCTTTCTGCTCCAATCTGATAAGGGGAATCCCTGTCCATTTGGAAACAATCTGAGCAATATCTTCTTCAGTAACCTGAGGATGTATCTCATTCTTCTTTCTCTCCCATTCGCGCTTAAGTTGTTCAAGTTCCTGACGAGCAATCCTCTCCTGGTCACGCACATTTGCCGCCTTCTCAAAATCCTGACCCTTTATGGCTGCTTCCTTCTCTTTAGTAAGCTGTTCTATTCGCTGTTCCAGTTCTTTCATTTCCGGAGGAGGGGTAAGCACCAGGAGCCTTGCCCGTGAACCTGCTTCATCAATCAAATCAATTGCCTTATCCGGTAAAAATCTTCCCGAGATATAACGGTCAGATAAACGGGCGGCTGCGGTAATGGCTTCATCGGTAATTTTTACCCGATGATGTGCCTCATACTTATCGCGTAAACCCCGCAGAATTTCCACTGTTTCCTCAACGGTGGGCGGGTCAACAATAATCGTCTGGAATCTTCGCTCTAAGGCAGCATCTTTTTCTATATACTTACGATACTCATCTAAGGTGGTGGCTCCGATACACTGCAGTTCCCCTCTTGCCAGAGCAGGCTTCAAGATATTAGAAGCATCAATCGCCCCCTCTGCCCCTCCTGCGCCTACCAGGGTATGCAATTCGTCTATAAAAAGAATTACATTCTCTGAGCGTTTTATTTCATCCATTACTGCTTTAATACGCTCCTCAAATTGCCCACGGTATTTAGTCCCGGCAACCATCAATGCTAGGTCAAGGGTAATTACCCGCTTATCGCGTAAGACCTCGGGAACATCTCCACGCACAATCTTTTGGGCAAGCCCTTCCACAATGGCTGTCTTCCCCACACCCGCCTCTCCTAAGAGAACGGG
>JAMWCM010000049.1 GCA_023818355.1 Candidatus Omnitrophota bacterium | reverse complement strand
TGCCCACTGCTACATCCTTAGAAGAACGCCAAGGAATGAGTTGAAAAGTTGTGGGGTCGGGACGGGCAATCATATCCGATTCCTCAATGCGGGCAAATCCCTCAATAGAGGAGCCATCAAACCCCATTCCCTCCTCCAAGGCTCCTTCCAGTTCTTCCACCGGGATAGCAAAACCCTTTAAGAAACCTAAGACATCAGTAAACCACAGACGAATGAACTTTACCTTATACTCCTTTACCAACTTTAAAACATCCTGCTTGGTTTTTGCCTGCATAGTTCCCTCCCCCTAAAATAGTTTAGTAGATATTGAGATTTAGGATTTAAATTCACTTTAAGTTACATTGTCTCTTAAGAAATCTCTCTATCCGGTTCATTGCCTCTTTAAGATTTTCCATACCGGCGGCATAAGAAATCCTGATAAAACCTTCTCCACAAGAACCAAAGGCAGTTCCCGGAACTACCGCCACTTTTTCTGCATTTAAAAGTTTATTGGCAAATTCTAAAGAACCCATCCCGGTTGCTTTGATAGAGGGAAAAACATAAAATGCTCCCTGCGGTTTAAGACAATTGAGCCTGAGTTCATTTAATCTCTGCACCACAAATTCCCTTCTTCTCCTATATTCGTTTTTCATCTCCTCTACGGGTATCCTTCCATTTTCCAAAGCTTCACAAGCAGCCACCTGGCTAATAATGGAAACACACATTATTGTATACTGATGAATCTTGGTCATTGCGGAAATAATCTTCTCTGGACCACAAACATAACCTATGCGCCAACCGGTCATCGCGTATGCCTTAGAAAATCCATTTAAGTAAATAGTTCGTTCTTTTGCCCCTTTTAAAGTGGCAAAAGGGGTATGGGGAAAATCGTAAGTCAATTCAGAATATATCTCATCACTGATTACTAAAAGATTTTTTTTAAACACAATTTTCTTAATCTCTTCCAATTCCTTTCGGTTGTAGGAAACACCGGTGGGATTGTTGGGATAGTTTAAAATTATTGCCTTGGTATTCTGCTCATAAGCATTTTCAATTATCCCGGGATTTAACTTAAAATCTCCCTCAGGGCCAGTATGGAGATAAATCGGTTTTCCTCCTGCAAGGATAGTCACGGGAGCATAAGAGACATAACCTGGTTGAGGAATGAGCACCTTTTCCCGGGGTTCAAGAATTGCCCTCATAATCAAATCCAGTCCTTCACTCGTTCCAACAGTAATTAAAATTTCCTCATCAGGATTGTATTCCAATCCATAGCGCTTTTTTAGGAATCGGGAAATAATTAACCTTAATCTATAAAGTCCTTTATTAGAAGTATAAGAAGTGTAGCCTTTTTCTAAGGCGTAAATTCCCGCTTCCCGGATATTCCAGGGAGTAACAAAATCTGGCTCACCCACTCCCAAGGAAATTACCTCTTTCATCCCCAAAACTAAATCAAAGAACTGCCGAATACCTGAAGGCTGTAGTTGTTCAACGCGTTTAGAAATCATTTGCGTTGTTAGTTTGTTATGGTGTTAGGTTTTCCAGCAAAATAGCCAACTAATATGATATCGCTATTCTCTTATTCTCTTCTTTATGTTTTAAGATAACTCCATTTTCTTTATATTTTTTTAACAAAAAATGGGTCACGGTTCCTCGCACATTATCCATCGGAGAGAGTTTTTCCGCAACAAAGTTGGAAACGGTGTGAATATTTTTACCCTCTACCACCAAAAGTAAATCATATGTTCCGGAAACGAGATAACAACTGGTTACTTCTGGAAATTGATAGATACGTTCAGCGATACGGTCAAAACCCACATCTTTCTGGGGAGTAACATTTACTTCAATCAATGCACGCACCTCGTTATCATCATCCTCTATCAGTTCTTTATTAATTATGGTCTTATAACCTAAGATCACTCCTTCCTTTTCATATTTCTTAATCGTTTTTACAACATCGGAGATTTTTTTCCCGGTCATTTTAGCAATATCTTCAGGACTCGTCCGGGCATCTTTTTCTAAGATTTTCAATATCTCATCCATTTTCGCCTCCTAGTTTAAGATTTACACAATAACTAAATCAACCAATTTTACAAATGTGTGGCATTTGCCGTTTATGTTCCGAATTTTTTATTAAATCTTTTACCCTTTTTACTTTTTCTGATGGGGGAAGCTGCTTTTTCCCTTCTAATTTCCTCAGAATATCATCCAATTCCGCATAGGTAAGACCAAGTTCTTTCTCATCCGTCTGTCCTGGCCAGAGCCCGGCGGAGGGAACTTTATTTACAATTTTCTCCGGGATATCTAATTCCTTAGCCAATTCTTTTACTTGCGATTTCAATAAATCGCCCAGAGGTAAGATGTCACTCGCTCCATCTCCAAATTTTGTAAAATATCCGGAAAGGAGTTCGGATTTATTAGATGTCCCGCAGACTAAATAATTTAATTTATTGGCAAAATAATAGAGCACAAGCATCCTTAATCTCGGTTTTAAATTGGCGTAAGCAATTTTATTCGCAGGAGGTAAAATCTCTATCAGTTTTTTATATACACCGCTCAAATCAATCGTCTTTATTGGTAATCCAAAAATCTGGTTAATCAATATGGCATCATTCAGGTCTTCCTGGGGACTTTCACAGGGAAGAACCAGACATAAGATATTCTCTTTTAGTGCCTCTTTTGCAAGGACAGCGGTAACTGCAGAATCCAGACCTCCACTCAATCCCAAAACTACCCCCTTCTTTCCGGATTTTTTTACTTCCTCTTTTATCCAGGAAATTATCCTTTTCTTCAAATTCTTCATTTTATCCTTGGGAAACAATCTTTATTTCCTTAAGTGGTGGCGTTTTCCTCAGCAGAAGAAGCTTAACCTCTCCGTTAACTTTATCAGCGTAAGTGGCAACCTTTTGAGAAATCTCCTCTATAAACTTCTCTATCTCTTCTCCCCTTGCCAATGCCACTGGCCCAGGAGTATCCATTACCTGGAGAATTAAATCCTTTGGTTGAGCAGAATTCAATAATCTTTCATTATCCTCCGCATTCCTTCCGATTACCAATTTTAACTTTGGAGAAAGACGAAAATAGCGACCAAATTTTAAAATCTTAACATTCTCTAAGTCCAATTCATCATGCTCAAGTAAATCCTTTACTCTCTGTGAAAAGATGGGGTCGGTAAGGAGACAGCCTCCCGCAGGACAGGGATAATCATTTATTCCCCATTCTTTTGCCAGTCTCATCTGTGGCTTCCGTGACCTTCCCTGGAGGTTTAAAAGTTTCTCCCTTTCTACCCAGCCTTCTTTCTCGGGGATGGTCGGTTCCAGGAGCCTTGCGGAGAGCGGTCTTAAAACAAGTCCTTCTAACCCTGCCTCTTTCTCAATCAATTTTAAACTGCGTAAATTTTGCGACATCGGACGCTCTCCTAAGACCTCCCCGGTAACGATAAACTTTGCTTCCCTTTCGCGCATATATTCTTTTGCTTTCTTGAAAATAAAAATCCGACAATCAATGCAAGGATTGAGATTACTTCCATAACCGAACTTTGGAGACCTAACTATTTTTAAATATTCCTCGGTAGTATTTACCATTTTTAAAGGGATATTTAACTGCCGGGTTATATTGCGGGCATAAAATCCACAGCCATTACCTCCACGATTACAGGTGCAAAAGATTGTATAAAAATAAATCGCCTCCAGTTCTATTCCCAAATCATATACCAATTTCGTGGCTAAAGTAGAATCAAGCCCTCCGGAAAGTAAACTCAAAGCTTTTATTTTCATAGGCAATAATTATACTTAATAAAATTGCTAAAGGCAAGCAAATTATATTTGACTTCCTATAAATTTTATAATACAATACATCAATAATTTTCCCTCTTTTAGGAGAGAGAATGCTTATCAGAAATAAATTTCCTGGAGGAGTTCACCCTCTTACCTGCAAAGAGTTAACGCGAAACTCTTTTATTGAAGAAATTCCCCCTCCGCAAAAAGTAGTTATCCCCCTTATTCAACATACCGGGGCACCCTGCATTCCTCTGGTAAAACCAGGGGAGGAAGTGAAACTGGGACAGAAAATAGGCTCTGCCGAGAAATATATTTCCAGTCCCGTGCATGCTTCCTTATCAGGAAAGGTTTCTAAGATAGAAGAGTTCAATCATCCGCTTCTGGAAAAAGCACCCGCAATCTTTATTGAGAAAGATAAGAATAGTGATTCAGAAATGGTTCAGCAAAAAAATCCTGATGATTTATCTATTGAGGAATTAAAAGAGAGAATTCGGGAAGCAGGAATTGTTGGCTTAGGAGGGGCGGGTTTTCCTACCCATGTAAAGCTCTCACCACCAAAACCCATTGATACCCTGATTCTCAATGGAGCAGAATGTGAACCCTACCTTACCTGCGATGAGCGTTTAATGCAGGAGAAACCCCGAGAAATTATTAAAGGCTTAGAAATAATTGCAAAGATAGTTTCTCCAGAAAGAATTTTTATCGGGATTGAAGATAGTAAAAGAGAAACAATAAAAATCGTAAAAGAAATACTTCGGGAACTTAGACTGGATGGGATAGAAGTTAGCGTATTAAAAACAAAATACCCTCAAGGAGGAGAAAAGCAACTCATTAAGGCAATCACTGGTAGAGAAGTCCCTTCAGAAGGACTCCCCTTTGATGTGGGAGTATTGGTGCAAAATGTGCAGACTGCCTTTGCCATCTATGAAGCAATTTATAAAGGAAAGCCTTTATATGAAAGAGTGATTACTGTTTCCGGAAAGGCGATCAAAAAACCAGGGAATTATAAAGTAAAGATAGGAACTTTGGTATCAGATATTGTAGAATTCTGTGGAGGATTTATTAAAGAACCGAAAAAAATAATTTTTGGAGGACCGATGATGGGCATTGCTCAATGGAGTTTGGATGTTCCTGTAATAAAAGGAACTTCGGGAATTTTATTTCTTACCGAAGAAGAACTAAACTTAGAGGAATCTGGCCCCTGTATCCGCTGTGGAAGATGTATTGAGGCCTGTCCGGTAAAGATTATGCCGGCTTATATTGCCTTAGCAGTAGAATACAAAAAATGGAATATCGCCAAAGAATATTCTCCACGGGATTGTATTGAATGTGGTGCCTGTAGTTATATCTGCCCGACACGAAGAGACTTGGTACAATTAATTAAGATTGCCAAACTTCGTGTGCATTAGGCGCGTATTCTCATCAACGAAACAAACTAATTTTAAATGGGCTCAACAAATGCCATGGTAGAAACGGAGAGGCTGATTGTCTCAACATCACCACACATAAAGACGAAGGATTCCTGTCCGAAGATTATGTGGTCGGTGGTAATAGCCCTTATTCCTGCGGGTGTGGCAGGAATTCTTATCTTTGGATTTTCTGCTCTAAAAGTAATCAGCATTTCTTTAGTCAGTGCAATTTTAAGCGAAGCGATTATTCAGAAATTAAGCCATAAAAAAATAACCATCGCTGATGGTTCCTGTTTCATTACCGGTCTCCTTCTCGCCTACAATCTTCCTCCATCCGTTCCCTGGTGGATTCCGGCAATAGGGAGTTTTTTTGCTATTGCCATTGCCAAACAGGCATTTGGAGGACTGGGTTATAACATCTTTAATCCTGCTTTAGCGGCGAGGGCATTTCTTTTAGCCTCCTGGCCTAAATATATGACTAAATGGATACCACCGCGCTGGTATCCAGATGCACTCTCTACCGCTACACCCCTGACAGTAATAAAGCATCATCTCGTAGATGCCGTATCTGGAGCAACTATTTTGAATATAGTAGAAGAAAAAAAATTTATGCATACCCTCGCTTTCTACGGTAAACTATTCTTAGGTGACCGGGCAGGTTGTATCGGTGAAGTTTGTATTTTAGCCATAATTAGCGGAGGGTTTTTCCTCCTTTATAAAGGTTATATCCGTTGGTATACTCCTTTTACTTTCATTTTTACTGTTGGATTTTTAAGCTGGATATTTCTTGGAAATGGTCTATTTAATGGAGACTGGCTCTTTTATATTTTAAGTGGAGGACTATTTTTAGGGGCTTTCTTTATGGCAACCGATTATGTAACCACTCCCTTAACTAAAAAAGGACAAATTATTTTTGGTTTTGGTTGTGGAATTTTAACTTTTCTTATCCGTAAATTTGGAGGCTATCCGGAAGGAGTAAGTTATTCTATCCTTATAATGAATGCCTTTACTCCTTTAATTGATAGATATACTAAGACAAGGAAATTCGGCCTCGTTAAAAAGTTAAAAAGTTAATATGATACGCTTCGGCATAATTCTAATGCTGGTCTGTTTAATTGCCTCGGCAGTTCTGGCTTTTACTTATAAGACAACCTCTCCGCTAATTACTCTTCAGAAAGAAAAAGAAGAGAAAGAAACCTTAAACTCCATTTATGAGGAGGCTGAAGAATTCCGGAAAGTAGAAGATTATTATCTTGTATATAAAAACAAAAATCTTCTCGGTTATATTCTAAGGATCTCCATTAAGGGTTATGCTGGTCCTATTGAATTATTGGTGGGTTTTGATAAAGAAGGAGTAATTAATAAAGTATATATCTTAGAACAAAAAGAAACCCCTGGTTTGGGAGGAAAGATTGCTGAGATAAAATATCAAGAGAAAGAACCCTGGTTTCTAAGACAATTTAAAGGGAAAAAAACAGAAAATTTAAGTTCTGAGATTAATACCATCACGGGAGCAACCATCTCCAGCAAAGCAGTGATTGAGGGGATAAAGAAAAAAACTGAGGAATTTCTTAAAAACCATCATAATTAGGTTATGAAGAGACTATGGTATGAATTTAAAAAAGGGCTTACCATCCAGAATCCAACTTTTGGTTTAATTCTCGGGCTCTGTCCTACCCTGGCAATTTCTACCACGGTAGTTAATGCCCTGGGAATGGGGATAGCGGCTACCTTTGTTTTGCTGGGCTCAAACATAATTATCTCTGCTTTGCGACGGATTATTCCTCAGGAGATAAGAATACCTTGCTATATTGTGGTCATCGCCACCTTTGTTACCATTACCGAACTGTTGATGAAAGCATCTTCTCCAACTTTAAGCAAAACCTTAGGAATATTTGTTCCCCTAATTGTGGTGAACTGTATTGTCATGGCAAGAGCCGAGGCATTCGCTTCTAAGAACTCCCTAATTTATTCTCTCTTTGATGCCTTAGGAATGGGCTTAGGTTTTACTCTTGCCCTCACTTTAATTGCGGGAATCCGGGAAATCCTCGGAAACGGAACTTTCTTGGGGATACCCATTTTAAAAAATTTTGAACCGATAATTGTGCTGATTCTTCCTCCGGGTGCCCTTCTCACCATTGGATTATTAATTGGCTTAACTAACTGGCTCAAGAGGAAAAAGAAATGACTCAGTATTTGATGATTATTATTGGAGCGATATTCATAAACAACTTCATCTTCACCCGTTTCTTAGGTCTATGTCCATTTATTGGGGTCTCTAAAGAAACCAAACCCGCTTTATCTATGGGCTTGGCTGTAACCTTTGTAATGACGATGGCTTCTTTAATCACCTGGTTAATCTATAGATTTATCCTCATCCCTTATAATCTCCTTTATTTACGCACTATCTCCTTTATCCTGGTTATTGCCACATTTGTCCAATTAGTAGAGATTTTTATCCACAAAGTTTCCCCTACACTCTTTCGTGCCTTCGGAATATACCTTCCGTTAATCACCACCAACTGTGCGGTCTTAGGGGTTGCCCTTTTAAATAGTGAGATGTTTTTTAAAGAAAAAGAGGTTTTAACAAACAGTTTCTCCTTCTCTATCTTACAGGGATTTTCTGCAGGATTGGGTTTTACCTTAGCAATTCTTTTAATGTCGGGAATAAGGGAGCGTCTGGAAATGGCCGAGGTTCCACAGGCTTTAAAGAACATTCCCATTGCCTTTATTGTCGCCAGTTTAATGTCTATTGCTTTCTTAGGATTTGTAGGATTTAAGTTATAAACTGCGAAAATGTTAATACCGATTTTAACTCTGGGTATCCTGGGCTTATTATTTGGAATTGGTCTGGGGCTTGCCTTTAAAGTCTTTAAATTAGAGGAAGACCCCCGTGTTGGCAAAATCTTAGAATTTCTACCGGGAGCAAACTGTGGTGCCTGTGGATATGCGGGATGTTTCGGTTTGGCGCAGGCAATTGCCGAAGGAAAAGCACTACCCTCAACCTGTGCTCCAGCAAGCATAGAAGAACGGAAAAAGATTGCGGAAATCATTGGAAAAGAATTGGAAGAAAAAACAAAATTGGTGGCAACCCTCATCTGTAATGGAGGATGTATAGCAGTTGACAAATTTATCTATCAGGGGATAAATTCCTGTATGGCAGCAAATCTTTTATTCGGCGGTCAGAAGACCTGCCCTTATGGTTGTCTGGGGTTTGGAGATTGTGTAAATGTCTGTCCCTTTGGGGCAATGTATATGGATGAAAAGACAAATCTTCCGGTAATTATTGAAGAAAAATGCACTGCCTGTGGATTATGCATCAAAGCCTGTCCCAAGAATATCCTTACCTTGAGACCGATAAAGAATAAAGTCTATGTGATGTGCAATTCCACGGACAAAGGAGCATTGGTAACTAAATACTGTAAGAATGGCTGTATTGGTTGTTTTAAATGTGAAAAAGTCTGTCCCTCTGATGCCATCCATGTAAAAAACAACCTTGCAAAAGTTGATTATGAGAAATGCACGCTCTGTGGGGAGTGTGTTAAAGTCTGCCCCACTAAAGTAATTCATCCCCTTTCTTCCACCCCAGGGGTGGAAGAATAACCTGTTCCCCTCAAGCACCCTTTGGGTCGGTGTATAAGAGAAAAGCTGGCGAGTGGATTTGAACCACCGACCCGCGGTTTACGAAACCGCTGCTCTACCCCTGAGCTACGCCAGCCTTACCAGTTTTCATATCCCTTGGTTTGAGAAAATATCTTCCCCGTTTCTGGATCATAAATAAAACGTCTATGCCAGGGGTCTATGGGAAAACCTTCTTCATCAACCCTCTGATGCTCAAGATATTTTTTCTTATACACCTCATGGATTGCCTGGGTCCAGTAAATTTCTTTATCTATCAATTCCTTAAGACTATCCGGGTATTCCCCCTCCAGTCCTTTATATAGGTTTAAGGCAATCCGGATATTCCGCAATTCCGCCAGAAGAAGTATCTCTTTAGTCTTGGTCATTGCCAAATTGAGATAAATAAGAAAAATAAAAATCAAGAAAAATATCACTCCTAAGGTAATAAAAAATTCTAAATTTTTAATCCCCTGAAAGGTAAAAATAGACATTAGCCTTATTATAACAAATTGGTCTCCAAATCCATATTTCTTTTTTAAAGGATACTCTCACCTTCTTCTAAAAAGTTTCCTTATTCTCTAAATTCTGATAAATCCTTCCAAACCAATGGTAGAGCCATTTATTGGCACTCTTACGGTTATTAAAGAATACAAACTGTATCTGCGGAAATTTTACAAAAAGCTCTGCCAGTAATTCAGCAATAAATGTTCCCGAATAGAATTTATTTTTCCGGGATTCAACAAAATCTAAATAACTGGATTCAAAAATAACTGCTTTATGAGGATAACGGG
>JAMWCM010000048.1 GCA_023818355.1 Candidatus Omnitrophota bacterium | reverse complement strand
TTTCTCGTTAACAATTCTGCCCATCTTACGGAAATATCAAGTTCAGGCATAAGTTCAAAATCAGTAATAAATTTTTTCCTTAAATCTTCTAAATCTCCTGAAAAATCTTTATGTCTTTCCATTAATCTTTTTATAGCATAGAAGAGTCTCCAGATACGAAACATCGGAATTTTCTTTTCTGCAAAGAGTTTTTTATCCCGATATCCTGCATAAAGTAGAGTTAATAGCGAGCGTGGCATTCCCAGGTTCAAAAGCTTAACTATCTCATCAGATACTTGCTTAATTTCTCCAATTTTTTTCCAGGTTAAAGCGTTATCTAAAAAAGTTATTTTGTTTTTATCACCCAACTTTGCTTTGTCTTCAGCAAAACCTGCTTCTTTTGCTGCATGATATACGGGAAATTTTTTTGATGGTGCAATATAGATACCACCAGATAAGTTTATTTTAGGATGTTTGCATACATATTCTTTAAAACTCTCATAGATGTCTTGTGCAATTTCTGGTAAATCCGACCAGGGAGCTAAAATGAATAAATCATCTCCACCTGAATACACTACACAACAATCCTTATATTTTTCTTCTATTATTTCTCTTATACCCATTGAGAAAAAAAGTGAAAACATATAACTCAGCATACTGAATCTTGAGATTGTTTTGTTTCTTAAACCTAAAGAAAAAATATTGCCTAAATCGTCCACATCCATCCTTAATGCTGACCATCTTTTTATTCCTTTTTCTTTGTCACCTGCTTTATTTGCCATATCTTCAAGAGTTCCTTCAGGACTATATATTGCTTCAAATCTAAAACCGGAACAGTTTTTATTTAAGAAATCAGTACCATTGAGAGAGAAAACTAAATTTGAGTAGTTAATTTTATTAACTTCTTTTTCTGACCGAAACCAATAATTATAACCCAGCGCACTTAAAGGTTCATACCAATTATTAACTGTTTCTTTGATACTCTGTTTTGAAACTCTTTGTATCTCAATATATTTTGCATTTTTTATTTTATCTGACAAATCTTCAAAACTCTCACACAATAAACATTTTTCTTTCTCATAAATCTCTTCTCCACATATTTCACATCCTTTTAGTTCTTTATTTTCTGTTCCAAATGGTTCAAAGAAATCATAATTTAAAATCTCTTTAAACTTTCTTCTTTTCTCTCTTGCTAAAACTTCTTTTAATTTTTCTATTACATTTCCAAATTTATCTAATTTAAAATCTTCATAAGAAAATTCTACATAGCCAAGAATTATTCCTAATTTTCCCTTATGTGCTTCAAAGAGATTTTCCTGAATCTCTCTTTTAATCTTCTCTATTCTCTCTTGTGCATCATCTATCTTAGGTAAAAGAATAGTAAAATTTCCCCCACCTAAAAACAAAAGATTACATAAAATCAAATTGAATTCATCAAGAATTCTTAAAGCAATTGTCTCAGATAAGAGTTGTAAATAAAAAGACCTACCTCTTAAACCTCGCAATGCTTTTTCTGAAGTAACCGAGTAAATAAAATCCTGTATTCCTGAGATATCTCCTGAAAGGAGAATAAATCTCTCTCTTTTTAGATTTTCCCCTTGCCAATTATTTTTTATTTCCTCAATTACATTCTGGATTTCTTCTTCGCTAACTTTAAAATCATAAAGACAGGAAGCAACTGCTGCTGTTGATTTTAAATGATGACATAAAGAAATTTCTGGTTTGTCCTTGTAGGCTGAAGAAGGAACAAATAAGGTGTATTTCTCAAGAAGATAAAGAATCCTTGAGAGCAGTATATCAAATTCTGAAACTTCTTTTGTCAACAAATTACTCTCCTCTTTAAACTCCTCCCATAAATTTTTGAAATTATAAATCTCATTTATTGCTTCTGTCTTTTTTGTCTTAGGATAAATTTTTTCTATTTTCTTTTCAATTTTTACTACCGGACAATAATACTCATCAATTTTAGGTTTATCTAAAATAATCTGTGAAAAAATTGAAATCAAAGGCTCTTGATTTACCTCAGGAACTTCTTCGGTAGGTTCTCTATCTCTTCTCTCTCCCGCAGAGAGCCAGTCTGCAAGCTGAATAAGTTTATCCTCATACTTATCAGGCAAGTGATGTCTTAAAGCAAAATTTGCAGAATTTTCCCATTGTGTATCTTTAAGTAATCTTTCAATCTCTCTTTCACTAAAAATTACATGAAGATGGGTAGGATAGCCATCTTTGTTCTTTGGGCAGAACCTTTCTGCATCTATTTTCCCTTTCTCATCCAATTTCTCACCTGCCCTCTGAACAAACTTCCCAATATCATGCAATAAGGCACCTAAGATTACTGCCTCACGAATGAGATTTTTTTTATCCATTTTAATTTTCCTTTACTATCCTGTACTTTCCTAAGCCAAAGGTGCAGTTTTTGCCGACATGGGTAAATTGGCCTAATGCAACTAAAGGCAAAAATGGCTTAAAATCACCCTCGTAGGTTATTTGTCCTACAAATCCTCCCAACTTCATCTTTGTGTTCTGCCTTGTAGAGTATCTCTCCCAGTCAAACCAGTTTAGATTGGATTTTTTTATTTTAATCTTTTCTGCCTGAGAAATCAATAAATTATAATCAAGCTCCAAGGTAAATCCACAATGAAAATATGCTAAAGCTGAGAGGCGGTGCAGAAGCGCCCGGATGAGGATATGAAATTCGGGCCTGGTAACAAGGTCTCTCTGGAATTTTATGCGCGTGGGAGTGCTGAAGTTAAGGATTAAATAATCAGAAAAATAGTTTTCTACATTGATTCCATTTTTTTCGGAAGAGGCATAATTTTTCAAACAATCACTTCCTGCTTCATAAATTTTTTCTCCATCGGCATCGTAAATCTTAGAGAGAAAGAATTTCCCTCTTTCTTTTCCCAGTCCAATTTTACCCAGTTCGCGGAAAGTAAGCACAAAATAGGGAAGGTATTCTCTGGCTTTCCCAATTAAAATGAGGTTTAATTCTATTTCTTCTTCTTTGTTATAGATATTTTTCTTCTCCTCAGGTGGTTCAATTACAAAAGGACGGGGAATTTCTGCTAATTTCTTTAATTTTTGGGCTTGAGGAGGGGGAGAGGTTTCAAAGATGTAAGTATAAGCACACTTTTCTTTTAAGATACAGAAGCCACAGTCTTTCAATCTCTTATTTACACAACAGATTTTTCGGAAAGTAATCCCAAAACCCCCTCTTAAACAAGCACCTTTATAGGGAGGTAGTTTTATTGTCTCTTCTGCCTGTAATATAAATCTATATCTACCTAAAGAAATTTTTGCCAACCCCTCATCCATAATCATTGCATTTCCAACCATTTACAATTTCCACCCCTGGGGTGGAGGAGGTTAGGAGAATTCGGGTTTGAGTTTGCGGGTCATCAGTTCTTTAACTGCTCCACTGGGAGATTTATTTTCGTATAAAACTTTGTATACCTGCTCGGTAATGGGCATTTCAATTTTATATTTCTTTGCCAGCGCATAAGCAGCACGCACAGTAAAAACTCCTTCAGCAATCATCTCCATCTTCTTCAGTATTGCCGTTATCTTTTTACCTTTCCCAATTTCTTCTCCCACTCTCCGGTTTCTACTGTAAGGGCTGAAACAGGTGGTGACCAAATCTCCTAAACCGCTTAATCCCCAGAAAGTTTCCGGCTGGGCACCTAAAGTTACTCCCAGACGGATGATTTCCAGTAAGCCCCGATTGAGTAAGGCGGACTTTGTATTTGTTCCAAAACCCAAGCCATCACTTATGCCACAGGCAAGAGCAATGATATTCTTTAATGCACCGCCCAATTCCACGCCGATAACATCGGAATGGGTATATACCCGGAAGTTTTCTGTGGAAAATATCCTCTGTAGTTTTCTGGCTAATTGAATTTCTCTGGCAGCAATTACCACCGCGGTAGGAATTCCCTGCGCCACCTCCCGAGCAATACTCGGTCCGGAAAGCACCCCTATCTTCACTTTCCCCAAAACATCCTGAATAACCTCCGATGGCCGAAGATAAGAGTTAATCTCCATTCCTTTAACCACACTTAAAATAATCTTATTACAGAAATCAAAAGCAGTAAATTTCTTTAATGTTTCCCTTAAATATTTAGAAGGAACTGCCACAACAATAATTGAAGAGTTTTCTATTATTTCCTTTGCATCTTTGATTATTTCTACTGCAGAAGGAATTCTTATGCCGGGAAGAAATTTTATATTCTCTCTCTTTTTTTCAAGAACTTCAAGGTAGGCAGGGAAAACACCCCAGAGTCCCACCGCATATCCCTTCTTTACCAGAAGGATTGCCAAGGCAGTCCCCCACCCCCCATCTCCTAATATTCCTATCCTCATTTTTTTATCTATGCTCATCTACTCCTTATCTTGCTGTTGTTCCCAGAATTCCCGAAACATAAACCACTGTTCAGGATATTTCTTCACATATTTTTCTATCACTTTCATAATGCGCTGGGTGAGCTCTTCAACATCTTTCTCATAATTTCCTGTAGGAAGATAGAAGATTGGTTTTTCAAAATAGAGACAAAAGGATTCGTCATTTTCTCTGATGGTAAAACCGGGGACAATGACTGAACCGGTTCTTAAGGATAAGGTGGCAGGACCACGGGGAACCCTAAATGGTCTACCCAAGAAAATTACTTCGGTTTTATTTCCACGGGCGCTGAAGTCACGGTCTCCTAACATCGCCACAATCTCATTGTTCCTTAATGCCTCAAAACAGCGTCGGAGGGCAATCCCTAAGGGAATGACTTTTATCCCTTTTCTCTGGCGCTGATAAACAAATATTTTATTTATCCGCGGGTCTCTATGTTCCCATGCTACTGCATTCAAGGGATAACCTCTCTGAGCCATAATTACTCCTCCCAATTCCCAGTTGCCAAGGTGGGCGGTGAGTCCCAAAATCCCCTTCCCCATTTTAAGTGCCATGTCCATATTTTCCAATCCTACAATTTTAACCTTTTCCCTTAAGAAACTTTTGTCTATCAAACCAAATCTAAAAAAGTCTACTAAATTCTTGGCAAAATTACAAAACACCTGACGGGCATAGCGCTTAATCTCTCTCTCCTTTATCCCCATAATCCTGAAATTATGCCATAAGGCTTGGCGTTCACGCCTGTAGAAAAAATAATATAAAATGGCTATCCCGGAAGCAATCCTGTAGGCATATTTAAGGGGTAACCCCATACTCAAATCCTGTGCCAGTTTATAAAAGAAATATTGATTGCTTATCATCAGAAACAATGCTTAAGAATTAAACGCGCAATTTCCAGAGAAGAATCAGGATGGCTGTAGAGAAGGGCTTGCCGACGCATCTGTTCTAACTTCAAGGGGCTGGTGAATAATTCTTTAAGAAGTATCCCTACACTTATTTCGTTATTTGCTTTAATGGCGACATTGGCTCTGAGGAGAAATTCACTGTTCTTTGCTTCCTGTCCGGGTAAAGGACGGATAATCAACATCGGTAATCCCTTGGCTAAAGCTTCGGCGGTGGTTAATCCACCGGGTTTGGTAATCAGTACCGTGGCAATCTCCATAATTTCATCTGGATTATCTATATACCCTAAAATAGTTATGGGTTTTTTAATGTATCTTTTCTTAAGCGCAAGTTTGGTGTAAAGAAATTTATTCCTTCCACAGATAACGACGATTTGCAAGGGTATGGGTAGATGTGAAATTATATTCACAATTTTACTTATCGGGCCTAAGCCTTGACTCCCTCCCATAATCAGAACGATGGGTAATTGCTCAACTAAACCAAATTTCCTGAAAATTTCCTGCTTATCCTTTTTCTGGGAAAATTCGGGAGCCACCGGAATACCCAGGACCTTTATACTTCCGGAAGGAATTCCTTCGCTGATTAAACGCCTCTGGGTCTCTTCAGAAGGAACAATATAGTAATCAACCGTCTCATATATCCAGTAAGAATGGGCGATATAATCGGTTAAAACTCCCATTAGCAAAGTGCGGTAGCCATAGGTTTTTTTATAATCCGCCACCATCCCGCAGGGGAAAGCCTGGGTGCAAACTACTGCCTGAGGTTTGAATTCTTCCAGGAGAGCCCTTAACTTTCCTGAATTAAAACGATGAATGAGTTCTCTCAATTTCTGAGTGTTTTTTACGATGCGGGGATTATCATAAAGATATTCCCATACTTCGGGTCTATTTTTTATCAAGGAGATATAGGTGCGATTGATAACCTTTGCTAAAATGGGATTGGTATAGGAAAAGGCATCAATATTTAAAGTCTCCACTTCATTCGGGGCAAGCATATGTAAGGCTTTCTCAATGGCAAGACTTGCCCGATAATGACCGGAGTAAGGAGTGATATACATTAAAAGGATATGTTTCTTACTCATTGCTTACTCAATAATTGCTAAAACCTCCCCCACCCTTACCACCTCTCCAACATTAAAGTAGATTTTCTTCAATCTCCCTGCAGTTGGGGAGGGGAGATTAAAGGTGGCTTTCTCTGTCGCCAGTTCTACCAAGTCCACTCCTTCCTCTATCTGCTCTCCTTCCTCAAAATACCAGTAGGAAACCGTTGCCTGATTTATCCCCTCTCCCAGTTCCGGTAAAATCACCTCCATCTTTCCTCCTTTCTGATTATTTTTTATCTCTACTATAATTTCCTCTGCGCGATAGGAACTCCTCACAAATGGACCTGCTAAAACATATCTAAAACCCAGTGTGTAAGCAAAATTTTTATAAAACTCAAATTTCTCCGGAGAAATAAATTCCTGCACCGCAAAATTTTCCTCCCCTGGCTTAAGATACTGCCCCAAAGTAAGAATGTCTACTTCTCTATGAGCGAGCTCGGCAATTACTGCCAAGACCTCATCCTCTTTTTCTCCCAAGCCTAAAATTAGTCCGGATTTAGTTAAACTACCAAATTTTTTTGCAGTTTTCAAGACTTTTAAAGAGAGAGGATATTCTGCCTCCGGTCTAATCTCGGGATAAAGACGGGGAACGGTTTCTATATTATGAGCGAGGATGTCTAAGCCACTTTTAATTACCAATTCAATAAGTGTTTCTTCTCCCCCAAAATCAGGTATCAATGCCTCTATGATGAGAGAAGGCTTGAGGGATTTTACAGTCTTAATTATTTCCGCAAAATGTCCTGCCCCTTTATCCGCTAAATCGTCACGGGTTACGGAAGTAAGCACAAGATACTTTAGGTCTAACAATTTAACTACCTGAGATATATTTTCAATTTCTTCGGCAAAAGATAAGGAGGGTTTTTCCTTTTTTACAAAACAGAATTTACAACTCCGCGTGCATTTAGTTCCGAGAATAAGCAGGGTAAACATTCCCCGGGAGTAACATTCACTCATGTTGGGGCAGAGGGCTTCGGCACACACGGTCCTTAAATTATAGCGCTTTAAAATCCCTTTAATCTCAGAGAACTCTCCTTGGTTATAAAAGCGTTTGACTAACCAGGGTGGAGAAAGAGATCTCTGCATAAAGAAAACCCTCCTTTCTGAATAAAGTATCTAATGCCTTTAATAAATTTTCTTTTATCTCTTCTGCAGGGGGAAGATAGAGTAATTCTTCCTTTAAAGAGGTAACCTTTAAATCTTTTATCCCACAAGGATTTATATACTGAAAGGGTTTTAAATCCGGATTGATGTTAATACTTAAGCCATGAAAAGTAACCCACCGGCTTATACCAATTCCCAGGAAACAGATCTTTTTCCCTTTTACCCATACCCCGGGAGGATTTTCTGCTTTCCCCTCAATTTTAAAGAGGGAAAGAAAAATCACTATCCACTTTTGCAAAAATTCTAAATAGAACCCAATATCTTTCCTTAATCCCTTCAGGTCTAAGATAGGATAAATCACCCATTGCCCGGGAAGATGAAGCGTTACCCCTCCCCCACGATTAACCCGGTAAAGGGCAATCCCCTCTCTCTTAAGTCTTTCCCGTCCTATGAGAATATCCTCTTCCTTAGCATTTCTTCCCAAGGTTATTACCGGATAAAATTGACTGCATAAAATAATATTCTCACAGAGGCTCTTTTTTCTCTTCGCTAAAAAATATTCCTGAATTTCCTGGACTTTTTCAAATTTTTGCAAACCCAGGTCAATAAAATCTATTTTCATCCTGTGTGCAGGGGAAAATTGAAAGAAGAAAAAATTGCTTCCGGGATTATTTCCGAGAAAGTAGGATGTGCATGAATGGTATTGAGAATTTGTTCTGTATTTATTCTATTTTTTATGGCTAAAACCAACTCCGGAATAATATTGGTAACTTCAGGACCAATGGCCTGTGCTCCTAAGATAACCTTTTCTTTTTTATCCACAATCAATTTTAAAAAACCATCCAATTCTCCAACCGTATATGCCCTTCCTAAGGCACGAAAGGGAAACCTGCCTACACTGTATTCTATCCCCAGAGCCTTTGCCTGATTTTCTTTAATTCCTACACTGGCAACTTCGGGAAAGGTGTAGATGCAATTGGGAATTGCGGAGTAATCCATTTTCCGATTCTTTCCCACGATATTTTCAACAACCATTTCTCCCTGATACATTGCCACATGGGCAAGGAGAGTTTTACCCAATACATCTCCAATAGCGAATATACCGGGAAGGTTTGTTTTAAGATAATCATCTACCACCACCCAGCCATTCTGAATAGTAACTCCTAATTTCTCCAATCCCAGACCCTCGGTGTTTGGTTTCCTCCCCACACAGACAAGCACCTTTTCCACCTCCAAATTTGTCCCATCAGAAAGAAAGACATTTAAACCTTCTCTTCCTGGTTCAACTTTTTCCACTCTCCGTTCTGTAAAAATTTTAACTCCTCTTTTTTTAAAATTTATTTCTAATTGCTGAGAGATTTCCTCATCTTCCTGGGGAAGTAGATTCTTAAGTAGTTCTACAATAGTAACCTTTGTCCCCAAAGAAGAAAACAGAGAAGCAAATTCACAACCAATTACTCCTCCGCCAATAATGAGTAGAGAATGGGGGAGAATTTTTTTCTCTAAGATATCGTCACTGGAAATAATATTTTCATGGTCAAATTTTAAACGGGGAAGGTCTGAAGGAGAAGAACCTGTAGCAATAACTATATTCTCTGCACTTATCCTTTCAACTTCCCCATTATCCTCTTTTATACTTATAGTTTTTTTGTCAAGAAGCGTCGCTTCTCCTTTTATTAAAATAACCCCTCTTCTTTTGAAAAGATACTCTATCCCCCGGCGTAGATTTTCCACAATTTTGACTTCTCTCTCCCAAATCCGCGCCATATCTATGGAGAACTGATTTATCTTTATCCCGAATTCACTGGCTTTATTTAGAAGATTTATCTGACGCGCAGATTCCAGAAGGGCTTTGGTGGGAATACAACCCCGGTTAAGACAAACTCCACCCACTTTATCCTTCTCAATTACTACAGTTTTAAAACCTTTCTGTGCTGCTCTCAAGGCGGTTACGTAACCGGCGGGTCCTGCACCAATAATGGCTATTTCATATTCTTCCATCATCTAACCATCTCATATAGGTTAATAACCTCCTTAGCAGTTTCCTGAAGCAAGCTCTTTTCTTCTTCAGTTAAATCTAACTCAATTATTTCTTCAATCCCCGCTTTTCCAATCCTTGCCAGAGTTCCCAGGGTAATATCTTTTAAACCATACTGCCCATCCAAATAACTACAAACGGGCATAATTTCTTTCTTATCCTTGAGGAT
>JAMWCM010000047.1 GCA_023818355.1 Candidatus Omnitrophota bacterium | reverse complement strand
CTGCCAGTGAAAGAGATTTCAAAGTCGTTTCTCCCACACATTGAAAAATAAATCTAAACCCGGAGAAAAAAGCCAGAATTGATAAAATTATAAAAATAAGAAAACCCACAAAACCCAGCTCTACCCATACCTGAAGAAACTCATTCCAGGAATGTCTTATAAATTGCTCAGGATGAAAAATTGAGCCTTTATAATAAGGAGCAAAAAGAACAAAATTGCCAATCCCTGTACCTTTAAAAGGATGTTCTTTGACCATTCTTAGACTTAAACGCCAAAAAGGAAATCTTTCCTTCAAACTCATCAGAGAATCATGGGTATAAGCACTACTCCTTACAAGAATGATAAAAATTATTAAAATAAGCAGGATAGAAAAGCCTTTCCTTCTTAAGATTGGTATTTTATCTTTTATAGTGACAAAATAGAAAAGGAAATATAAAAATATCCCCATAAAACCTACAAAAATCCCTCCTTTTGAACCTGTTAAAATCAAAGCATAAATAACTGCCAAAAATCCCCAGAAATAAAAAAATCTTTTTGTTAAAAAGAGATTTGCAAAACAGAAGGGTAAGTTTATTGCCAGAACTCCACCCAAAAAATTTTTATTGACAAATGTAGAAATTAATATCCCTTTATGAGAAAGTCTTAAAGGGTCATATCCAAAATACTGAAGTATTCCATAGAGAGAAACGAAAATGATGCTCAAAGACAAAAAGTTAATAAAGCGCTGTATATCTTCTAAATCTCTAAAAGCAGAAAGAAAAGCAAAATATATACCGGTATAGATAAAAACCTGATAAAACTGCACCGCACTGGCGAGTTTATAAGGAGAAAATAAGAAAGAAATTAAATTTATAAAGAAAAATATTAAAACTAATAAGTCAAGATTGCTGTTTTTAAAATGGACTTTCCCCAGAAGCAAACCGAGACACCAGATTAAAAAAAGAACTGCAGAAACTGTCTCCAGATACAGAGACTTGTAATCAAATTCACCTGTACGATTAAAAGAGAATATATTTACAAAAATTAAAATTATAAAACAAAGTTGAATAATTTTCTTGAAATTATCGGGCATAGATTCTATAATTAAAGTCTCTTATATTTTAGAGGAGGAAAAAAATTATGTCAAGAAGATGTGCAATCTGTGGAAAGGGCCCTCGTACGGGGAAAACCATTGCTAGGCGTGGTATGGCAAAGAAAAAGGGCGGAGCAGGAAGAAAAATTACCGGAACCAGTCATCGCCGGTTCTTACCCAATCTGAAATGGATAAGAACGGTAATGAATGGAACAATCCGCAGAGTAAGGGTCTGCACCGAATGTATTAAATCCGGGAAAGTAATTAAGGCGGTCTAAATACTATTTTGAAAATCCTCCACATCAAGATATAAATAATCTTCATCTTGAAGTTTGAATAGACGGGGGGTATAGACAAGGTCAAAGGATGTCTCTTCTTCTTTCTGACAAATCCAATTCTCAAAATCCTTCCCCTTTGCCTGATAGGTAAAATGACCATCGGTAATCCAGACTTCTTCTCTGTTCCGTCTCCGATTGTGGAGAATATTCTTTAACCTTAAACCGCGGGTAACAAATAGCGGAGGACGATTCCCTTCTCCAAAAGGAGCCAATTTGTTACATTCCTTTACCAAATCCGGACTTAAAGAGGAAAAACTCAATTCCCCATCAATGTAAAGAAGAGGAGAGAATATTTCCGGAGGAAAATTTTCTCTAATTAAGCGATTGAACAAACTCTTAAATGTAGGAACAGAACCTTCTCCCATTTTAATTCCACAGGCAGATTTATGCCCTCCATAAGTGATGAAGAGATGTTTGCATTGCTCTAAGATTTTTAAAAGATGAATTCCTTCCAAATCTACTCTCCCTGAACCAGAAGCCAGCCTATCCTTGAGAGAAAAAAGGATTACCGGGCGCATATAGCGCTGGGAAAGTTTAGAGGCAACAATTCCAATCACTCCCTGGTGCCAGTGTGGAGAATCCAAAACAATAGAAAAATCCTCTTTAAAGTTTATCTCCTGCTCAATCCGGCTGATCGCCTCATTATAAATCTCCTCTTCTATCTCCTGCCTTTTACGATTGGTTATATCCAAGACTTTAGCCAGCTCCATTGCTTCTGAGAGAGATTCGGTGAGGAAAAGTTTTAAACTCAATTCTGCAGAATCAAGTCTTCCCATCGCATTTATTCTTGGACCGAGAATAAAACTTATCTCATAGGGAGAAATCTTCTTCCCTCCGATATCGGCTACTTCCATAAGTGCCCTTACTCCCGGTCTTTTACTTTCACTTACCTTAAGCAATCCATAATTAACCAAAATCCGGTTTTCTCCTTTTAAAGGCGAAACATCAGCAATCGTTCCTAAACAAACCAAATCCAAAAATTCATTGATTTCTGAAGATTTACCGAAAATTGCCTGGGCTAACTTAAAAACCACTCCTGCTCCCGAAAGGTTGTTCTCGGGATAGTTTTCTTGGGGAATAAAGGGATTAATTATGGAGAAGGCAGAAAGCGGATATATTTCTTCTACCTCGTGGTGGTCGGTTACAATCACATCTATCCCACTTCTGGTTAATGCCTCTATCTCGGAAACATTGGTAGTCCCACAATCTACGGTAATTACTAAATTAAATTCATTCTCAATTATAAAATTCACTCCCTCTTTACTTATCCCATAACCCTCTTCAATCCGATGGGGTATGTAGTAATCAACCCTTCCTCCAAGGTTCTTAATAATTTTTATGAGTATTGCCATCCCTGTAATACCATCCACATCATAGTCTCCATAAATAAGAATCTTTTCTTTTTTCTCTATTGCTTTTTTAATCCTCTCTACTGCCTTGCGCATATCCTTAAAAAGGAATGGGTCATGTAAGTTGGAAAAATGGGGATTAAGAAATCTCTCTGCCTCTTCAGGGGTTTCTATCCTCCGATTGATTAAAAGGTGGGCAAGCAAGGTAGATATTCCTAAGGATTCAGTTAGATAAAGAATTTTTTCTGTCTGCGGTGGTAAAATTTTCCAGATTTTTCGCATCCTATCTCCCGATAAAAACAGAAATGGCGAACTCAGATTTACGCATTGTATTTTTTTAATATCTCCAAAATTTCCCCCACAATTTCTTCCACAGAAAGTTGAGAAGTATCTATGAAATGGTCTGCTTGCGCATAATATGGTTCTCTTATCCATAGAAGTTTCTCAATCTGTTTTTGAGGATTGGAGACATTAAGCAAGGGCCTATGTTTATAACCTTTTGTTCTCTCCAGAATAACCTCTGGTTTTGCTTTGAGGCAGATAAGGATTCCTTTTTTCTTAAAATTCTCTATATTCTCTCTCCTGAGCATCGCACCTCCACCCGCATCAATAATTAGATTTTCTTTAGCGGATACTTCTTTAATAACTCTACTCTCTAAAGCGCGAAAATAATCCTCACCACTTTCCGCAAATATCTGGGTAATTGGTTTTTTCTCCACTTTTTCAATCAGTTCATCTAAACTCACATACTCCCGTTTAAGTCTCTGCGCCAATTCTTTAGCCACCGTGGTTTTCCCGGTTCCCATAAAACCGACAAGAACAATATTCCTCATCACTAGAAATTCTTTAGACTCTGCATATAAGCCTGGAAACTGCGTTTCATTTCCGAGAGGCTATCTCCCCCGAATTTTTCCCGCAGGCAACGGGCAAGTTCAAAAGCAGAAACTGCTTCCGCAATCACTCCTCCAGCGGGAACCACACAAACATCTGCCCTCTCCACCACTGCCTTCTCTTTCTTCCTGGAAATTATATCCACGGAGTTGAGTGGAGACTTTAAAGTAGAAATGGGTTTCATATAACCACGAATAACAATCGGCTCACCATTGCTTATTCCTGCTTCAATTCCTCCAGCGCGATTGGTCTTGCGATAAAAACCCCTTTTTTTACTGTAGTAGATTTCATCATGAACCTCTGAACCAAAAAATCCAGCATTTAAAAAACCATCTCCAATCTCTACTGCCTTCACTGAAGGAATAGCCATTATCGCCTGGGCAATTCTACCATCCAAACGCAAATCATACTCCATAAAACTTCCCAGACCCGGGGGAACCCCAATAGCAATTACTTCAAAAACCCCACCTAAGGTATCTCCTTTAACCATTGCTTCCTCAATTTCCGCAATCATTTTTTTCTCTGCAGAACTATCTATACAGCGCAAAGGAGATTTCTCCGCCAAAATTTTAATTTTGTTAAATTCCAATTTTTTATCTATCTCAATCCTGCCAATCCTTAAAACATGGCTGATAATCTCAATCCCAAATTCAGAAAGGAGTGTTTTACAAATAGCTCCCACCGCTACTCTCGCTGCGGTCTCCCTTGCCGAAGCACGTTCTAAGATATTGCGGATATCGGGGGTATTATATTTTAAGGCTCCAGCAAGGTCACCATGTCCCGGTCTTGGACAGAATATAGAAGGTAATTCCTCAATCCTATAATCCCTATTTTTAATGAAAAGCGCAATTGGGCTTCCCAAGGAGAAACCCTTCCTTACCCCCGAAAGAATCTCAATAATATCTTCCTCTATCTCCATACGCTTCCCTCTTCCATAACCCCATTTCCTTCTTTTCAGTTCGGAATTGATTTTTGCTTCAATAATCCGCAAACCCGAAGGAATCCCCTCCAAAATAGCCACTAAGCCCTTTCCATGAGATTCTCCCGCAGTTAAATATCTCAACATTATTCACCTCCATTACCTTACCAGTAACCAGTAACCAGTAACCAAATTTTTTCTCCCCAGATCAGGCTAACAAAACTGGCTAAAGATAAAAATGGTCCGTAAGGGATATAGTGTGATTTTGTCTTAATTAAAGAAATTATACCAAAAATCAAGCCCAAAAAAGGAGCAAGAAAAAAAGTAAAAATAATTTTTTTCCAACCCAAAAACGCACCTAACATAGCCATCAATTTCACATCCCCAAAACCCATCGCCTCTTTTTTAAAAATCAATTTTCCCAAAACACCGGTGAGCCAAATCATCCCTCCTCCCAGCAAAAGACCACTTAAAGAATCCATAACCGCCAGTTTATGGGAAGAAACTCCATGTATTGTAGGAAAAACAAAACTCAATAATAGACCCAGAAACATCCCGGAAACGGAAATTACATCAGGAATAATCTGAAATTTAAAATCAATGAAGGTCGCTATAATAAGGTTAGAGAAAAGCAGACTGTAGATAAAAAACTTTACACTCAATTCATATTTGAGATAAAGAAATAAGAAGAGTCCTGCGGTAAGTAACTCCACTACAAAATAGCGTAAAGATATCTTTGTTTTACAATAACGACATCTTCCTCCTAAAAGGAAATAACTTATCAGAGGAAGGTTATCATACCAGAGGATTGTTTTTTTACAATGGGGACAATGCGAGCGGGGATGAATAATAGACTTTCCCTCCGGTAAACGGGAAATACAAACATTGAGGAAACTGCCCACAAAAGAACCAAAAATGAAAATTAAGTAATTAGATAAAATCTCTCCCCTCCTGATTAAAATCAATCAAAGGCATTTCCATTTGCAAGTAAATTTATACCAAGAAATAAGGAAATTTGCAAGGAAGAAAATGATGGAGACGACAGGGTCTTTACACTTCGTAAGTGTCAAGAATTATGGGGGGTTTTATTTTCTTGCTATTTCTTTGCTATGGCCTTCTCCAATTCTTTTCTCATTATGGAAACCGGAGCTTTTTTCCCTGTCCAGATTTCCCAGGAAAGAACTCCCTGATAAAGGAGCATCCCCAAGCCATTCATTGTTCTCAGGCGCTTAGACTGCGCGATTTTAAGCAGTTTAGTTTGGGGAGGATTATAGATAAGGTCGCAAACAATAAGTTTAGGATGGAAAACTTTGGGGTCAATAACTAAAGCATCCTCTTTTTTCATCCCTAAAGGGGTAGCATTAATGAGACAATTAAATCCTTTAAGGGGAGAATTGGGAAGGTTTGTGAATAATTCTATTTGGGCATTGGGAAAATGGAGTCTTAAATCAATTACTAAACTCTCCGCCTTGGAACGCACAATATCATAAAGAGCCAACTCTCTTGCTCCTTCTTGCAAGAGATTAAAGCCAACTGCTCTGGCTGCTCCCCCTGCTCCGAGGATAAAGAACCTTTTCCCTCTGGGTTTAATTTTTAATTCTGTCTCTAATGCACGGATAAACCCTTTCCCATCGGTATTATAACCGATGAACTTTCCTTCTTTAAGGACAACAGTGTTCACTGCTCCGATAATCTTGGCGGTAGGATAAACCTCATCTAAGAAAGGAATGCAGGTTTCTTTATGGGGTATGGTCACATTGAATCCTTGAATACCTATGGCTTTCATTCCTACAAGTGCATCTTTAAGATTTTCCGGGAGAACCTCAAAAGCCAGATAAACAGCATTTATTTTAGCAGACTGAAAAGCGGAATTGTGCATCACCGGAGAGAAACTATGTCGCACTGGATAACCGATTATACCATAAATTTTAGTATGGGCATCCATTATCCTTTATACACGATCTTATTTATCGCATTCACATATGCCTTAGCCGAGGCTTCAATTACATCCGTGGTTGCTCCCCGTCCGGTAAAAAGTTTTCCTTTGTATTTCAATTTAACGGTTACCTCTCCCAGGGCTTCTCTTCCTTTGGTTACAGATTTTATCGTATAATCTTCCAATTCCCCTTTTATACCGGTAATTCTCTCTATGGCACGATAGCAGGCATCCACCGGACCATCTCCGGAGGCAGCATCTTGAATAATTTTATTTTTGTATCTCAATCTTACAGTCGCTGTAGGAACCGTATCGGTTCCACTCACAATATGGAGATATTCCAGATGCCAGGTCTGGGGAATCTGCTTTATCTCGTCCTCTATGATTGCCACTATGTCCTCATCAAAGACCTCCTTCTTCTTATCCGCCAATTCTTTGAAACGCATAAAGGCACGTTCAAGTTCTTTGCTCTTTAATCGGAAACCCAACTTTTTCAACCGCTCATTGAAAGCATGCCTCCCCGAATGTTTACCCAATACCAGACCGCTTATCTTCAAGCCAATGTCTTCCGGAGACATTATCTCATAGGTGCGCGGTTCCTTCAAAATACCATCCTGATGAATCCCTGATTCATGACGAAAGGCATTTCTCCCGACAATCGCCTTATTCGGCTGGACTGTAAATCCGGTAAGACTGGAAACAAGCCTGCTGGTTTTGTAAATCTCCGTAGTGCGAATACTGGTGGTAAAAGGAAGAAAATCACGACGCGTCTTAATGGCCATCACAATCTCTTCTAAGGCAGCATTACCAGCCCTTTCTCCTAAACCATTAATCGTGCACTCCACCTGCCTTGCCCCGTTTTTTATTGCCGAAAGGGAATTCGCTACTGCCAAACCCAAATCATTATGACAATGAACGCTGAGAACTATTTTATCTATCCCCGAAACATTCTCTCGGATTAAACGAATCAATTCTCCAAACTGCTGGGGCATAGCATATCCCACAGTATCCGGAATATTTACTGTCGTGGCTCCCGCCTTAATCACTGCCTCCAGAACCCGATATAAGAATTCTTTCTGGGTTCGTGAGGCATCCTCCGGAGAAAATTCCACATCAGAAGTAAATCTCTTAGCATATCTTACCGCCTCCACCGCTTGTTTTAAAACCTCCGCTTCAGGTTTTCGCAGTTTATATTTCATATGAATCTTAGAGGTTGCTAGAAAGACATGAATGCGGGGATGCTTTGCTTTCTTCAGCGCCTCTTTAGCCGCATCAATATCCTTTTTTAAAGAGCGTGCCAAAGCACAAACAACTGGTCTGCTTATCTCTTTAGCAATGATTGCAACCGCTTCAAAATCACCCGGAGAGGCAACGGGAAAACCTGCCTCAATAATATCCACATTAAGACTCTCAAGTTGTTTAGCAATCTCCAGTTTCTGCTTTGTCTCTAAACTTGCTCCTGGGGCTTGTTCTCCATCCCTTAAAGTGGTATCAAAAATAATAATTTTTTCCATTGTCTGTATTCTACTATAGATTTGATTTAAAAGCAAGCAAATTTTAAATGAACAAGAAATTTATTGACAGCAAAGAATTATTATTCTATGATTTTATAGAAAAGATGAGTTTAAAAGTTGGTATTGGACAGAGTAAAAATCCGGTGAGTTTTTCCGCCGGCAAAGAAGCAGTAAAGCTTGCTCTAAGAGATTTAAAAACCGACAATCCCCATCTGGCATTTGCCTTCATTTCCGCTACCTATGATCAAGAAAAAGCCATTGAAGGAATAAAATCTCTCTTAGGCGAAACCCCGCTGGTGGGTTCAAGTACAGCCGGGGAAATTACCCCCTGGGGAACCACAAAGCACTCTCTGGTAGTCGTAGTTTTAAAATCCGATGAACTGATGTTTTCCTTAGGCTGGGGTGAAGGGATAAATCATGATTCGCGTGGAGCAGGACATAAATCTGCTTTAATCGCTAACCGTAAATTTCTGGAAACACTTTCTCCAGAGGAATTCAGAAGGAAAGTTTTTATGATTTTCCCTGACGGATTAACTGGAAACTGTGCCGATGTCCTCAGAGGGATTCAGGAAATCCTCGGAAGAAGTTTTCCCATCGTTGGGGGCTCTTCAGGGGATGATTTCCTTTTCCAAAAAACATACCAGTACTGTCAGAAGTTAATTCTCACGGGAAGTATCGTGGGAGTACTTATGGGCGGAAATTTAAGTTTTGGTATTGGTTCACGTCACGGCTGGAAACCCTTAGGAAAACCCCGAAGAGTAACAAAAGCGATAGCCAACATTATCTATGAGATAGACCATCAGCCCGCAGTGAGTCTATATGAAGAATACTTCGGAGAAGAAGTTATGGAATTAAAGACAGAACCCTTAGCAAGTATGGCTATCCTCTATCCCCTGGGAATGGTCGTTCCGGGAGAGGAAGAATATCTCCTCAGAAATCCTACTACGATTACCGAAGAGGGTGCTCTGGTCTGCGGAGCAGAAATTCCTGAAGGCGAAGAGGTCCGTTTAATGATTGGAAACAAAGAGACCCTCATTGAAGCGGCGTCCCATGCTGCTTTGACTGCCCTAAAAAATCTTCAAGGGGCGAAGGCAAAATTAGTTGTTACCTTCAGCTCTATATCGCGGAATAAACTCTTAGGCAGATATACGGACAATGAAATAGATGCCGTCCAGGAAATTTTTGGTAAGGGTGTCCCAATCGTCGGATTTTATACCTATGGAGAACAGGCTCCCCTTACTTCGGAGATAAATATCGGTCAGACCTATTTCCAGAATGCCTCCTTTACTCTTTTAGCCATGGGAGAATAATGAGCATTAAAGCAACTATTTTATTTGTGGGTGCAGTTATAAGTATAATTTTGAGCTTTTTCCTCAATCAGATACTGGGGGCTTATGAGAGAGAGATAATCCGCATTATCATCCTAATAGCCTTTTTCCTTACCGCGGTAGGGATGATTGAGCATGAAGAAAGAAAAAGGAAAGTAAGTGAAATTGCTTTTGAAAAATTGCGTCAGGCATACAATGAACTTGATGAACAGGCAAAATTGATTGTGCGCACAGACCTCCAATTGAATAAGATCCAGCAGGAACTGGATAAGAAAATAAATGGTTTATATACACTCCATGAAATGGGAAGAAATATAAATATGACTTTTGATGTTGAAGAGGTCTTCAATTCTATTAAAGAAAATT
>JAMWCM010000046.1 GCA_023818355.1 Candidatus Omnitrophota bacterium | reverse complement strand
CCTCACGCAGGAGCCGGAAAAATGTAATCTGTCCAGAATTGCCTTTTAACTGCGCTAAGGTATAGCTCTCATTATTGTCAAAGCAAATATTACCCCGGCTTATCAAGCCTCCTACTGACTCCCGACTCAAAACTACATCCTCATAACCCATATTAAGCTTATTCCAGTCTAAGGCCCTGCGTATATTTATATCAATAGCTGTTGCTATACTTCCAAAATGCCGGCTCTTGATTTTATTATCCTCTACCAAGCCTTGAATAAATCTTACCTGATTGCTATTTCCCTGCCAGAGAGAAATATTTGGTAAAACATCTGCTTTTAAATAATAATTTAAGACTAAATAATCATCCCAATCCGTCTTTATACACTTTACCTCTTCACCAATATTTTCTTTCAATTTTAGTGCTTGGTAAACTTTGTAGGGAGTTATCTCGGGAGAGTCTTCAATACTAATTAAGCCCATATAATTTGCCAATTCCAGGGCAACTGCTATTTTTACCGAGGCATCCCATCCCTTTACCTGACGAAAATCATTTAGCCAAGAAAAATCAATAAGAAATTCTAAGACAGAAGTTACTAATTTTATTTTAATTATTTTATCAAAAGGAATAATCTGTTTACCGACTAACATATCTGCTAAATAAGCTTCAAGAGGACGGGGAGAAGGGATTTCTCCCTGAGTTTTGATTTCTTCTTTAATTACATTTCTTAAAGACCTTCTAGGTAGGTTTACCAAGCTGATATCTAACTCAATCTTCGAGTTAATTGCCCTTACCCGGCGGAGAGTAAATTGAGGAGCTCCTTTAAAAGAAAGATAGTTGTATTCTTTGTCAAGGGTTAGATTTAGACAAAGAAAAATCCCCAAAAGAAAAGAGGCTTTTTGGCAATTTCTCATCGTCTTATTAGTTGAGATTGGCAGAGTTCCTCGCTTCATTTCTTCAGCGTTAATCTGCGTTGCTCTCAGCGTTTATTTGCTTCTATAACAAATATAACACGATTTTGCATTTTGTCAAGGTCTGCTAAAAATTTTTATAAAGCTTATAACTTAAAGAGGTAAAAAATTTTTTTCGCTACTTGCTACTCTCTACTTACCACTCACTACTTATCTTTAAGCAATTTATACTCAATACTATCTACCAGTGCCTGCCAGCTTGCCTCAATAATATTTTCGGAAACTCCCACGGTATTCCATTCATCTTTTTCATCGCGTGACTCAATCAAAACCCGAACTTTTGCAGCGGTTCCTGCTTCTGCATTAATTACACGCACTTTAAAATCAGCAAGTTTCATTTCTTTTAAATCGGGATAGAATTTTTCCAGTGCTTTGCGTAGAGCATTATCTAAGGCATTTACTGGGCCATCTCCTTCAGCAGCGGTGTGCTCTACTAAGTCTCCTACCTTTACCTTAAGCGTTGCCTCGGAACGAAGCAAGCCTTTTTTATCCTTTTCTACAATTACCCGAAATCCTTCAAGGTCAAAAAACTTAGGATATTCTCCTTTTGCCTTCCGCAAAAGTATCTCAAAGGAACCTTCGGCTCCCTCAAATTGATATCCTTTATATTCTAAGTCTTTTAAAAGCGAAAGTATCTTTTTTACTGCCTTTGGGTCTCTGGCCATGTCTATCTTAAACTCTTTTGCTTTGGAAAGGAGTGCACTTTTCCCGGAAAGTTCAGAAATGAGTATTCTTCTTTTATTCCCTACCTTCTCGGGAGAAATATGTTCATAGGTGCGCGGATGTTTCTGCACAGCACTCACATGCACTCCTCCTTTATGAGCAAAGGCAGAAAGACCAACAAAAGGTGCCTCGTCTCGGGGAACGATATTAGCCACTTCACTGACAAAACGCGAAACCTCAGTAAGATGGGAAAGCTGTTTATCGGTAAGACAATCAACCCCCATTTTTAACTTCAAATTAGCAATAATTGAGCAAAGATTGGCGTTTCCGCAACGCTCACCATATCCATTGATTGTCCCCTGCACTAAAACTATTCCCAATTTTACCGCAGTTAAGGAATTCGCCACAGCCAGCTCTGCATCATTATGGCAATGAATCCCTAAAGAGGTTTTTATCCTCTTCTTCACTTCCCGAATAATTTCTTGAAGCTCTTCTACCAAAGTCCCTCCATTGGTATCACAAAGGCTGATATTGTCTGCTCCTGCCTCTGCCGCCTTTTCCAAAGTGGTTAGAGCATAGCGGGGATTTGCTTTAAATCCATCAAAGAAGTGTTCCGCATCATAAATAACCTCCAGGCCTTGAGATTTGAGAAACCTTATTGATTCAAAAATCATCCTGAGATTTTCTTCCAATGTTGTCTGTAGAGCATATTTTACCTGCAGGTCCCAGGATTTTCCAAAGATAGTTACAGTGGAAGTTCCCGCTCTAATCAACTCCTGTAGATTGGTATCTGTCTCGGCTTTGGTATTCTTTTTCCGTGTGCTTCCAAAAGCAACCATTTTTGCTCTCTTGAGAGAATATCCTTTCATCTCCCGGAAAAAACTGATGTCCTTGGGGTTTGAACCTGGCCAGCCTCCTTCAATATAATGAACTCCTAACTCATCCAATTTTTGCGCAATCTTAATCTTATCCTCTACCGAGAAAGAAATGCCTTCCTTCTGCGCACCATCGCGTAATGTTGTATCGTATAAAAATACTTTATTTCTCATTTTCTCTCCTTCTATTTCTTACCCAACTTAAATGCCTCATGTAAGGCACGCACTGCTTCCTCAACAAATTTTTTCCTGATTACACAGGAAATGCTTATCTCAGAGGTAGAAATCATTTCAATATTAATCTTATGTCTTGCTAAAGCAGAAAACATTAGGGAAGCAACTCCAGGATGGCTTTTCATTCCTACACCGACTATAGAAACCCTAGCGATATCCTCATCGTAAATAACCTCTCCGGCATCAATCTCTCGGGCGACTTTCTTTGTAATTTTAAGTGTTTTTCTCAAATCCGGTTTAAGAACAGTAAAAGAAATATCGGTTCTGCCGGTATGACTTACATTCTGGACAATCATATCTACATTTATTCCTCCTGAGGCAATCTCCGTAAAGAGATTAGCGGCAATGCCCGGTCTATCGGGAACATCACAGATGGTTAATTTTGCCTCATTTCTACTGAGTGTAACCGCACTGATTACCGGTCCTTCTAACATCTTCTTCTCCTCCTTTACAATATAAGTTCCGCGTCTATTATTGAATGCAGAACGGACATAGATAGGAATATCAAACTTTTTAGCCAATTCAATAGAACGTGCCTGCATCACCTGTGCCCCCAGAGAAGCCATCTCCAGCATCTCATCGTAACTTATCTTCTTTAGTTTTCTTGCTTCAGGAACAATGCGTGGGTCAGTAGTATATATTCCCTCCACATCTGTATATATCTCACAGAGTTTTGCCCCCAAAACCTTTGCTAAAGCAACTGCCGAAAGGTCAGAACCTCCCCTTCCCAGAGTGGTAATATCTTGATTCTGCGAAACCCCCTGAAAACCCGCTACAATCACAATATTGCCTTTATTCAACTCCTCAATTATCCGGCGGGTATCTATATTTATAATCCTCGCCTTCGTATGTGTGCTATCGGTAAGAATTCCCACCTGAAGTCCGGTAAAAGAAATTGCCTTATAGCCTAACTTCTGAATTGCCATTGCCAGAAGAGCACAGGAGATCTGCTCTCCGGTGGAAAGTAACATATCCATTTCGCGCTCCTGGGGATAAGGGGTGATTTGATGGGCTAACTCAATTAACTCATCGGTAGTATCTCCGGGAGCAGAAACCACCACCACAAGTTCAAATCCTTTATCTCTATAAGCAACTATTCTCCGGGCAACATTCTTAATCATTTCCGGATTCGCTACCGAAGTTCCTCCATATTTCTGTACAATCAACTTTTTCATCCCTTTATTTTTCTCAAAACCCTCTTAGCTTCAAGGGCCATAAAGAGCGCTAAAAAGACCAAAACCAGAGCAATTCCTCCCAAGAGAAAATTTTTCTCCCTATAAAAATTCTTAAATTGATAGATTAATGCTCCCAATGTAGTCAGCAGCATAAAGATTGCAGGTAAAGCTACAAAATAAAATTTTTTCCTTTGGGAAAGTAGCCAGCTTGAAATTACCAAAAGAGCTAAAGCAGCCACCAGTTGATTGGAAGCACCGAAAATAGACCAGATTTTCTCCCACTTTTTAGTAAAGGCAAGTCCGGCACTTAAACCTATAACCAAAATGGTGGCAAAATGTCTGTTGCTTATATTTAAAAGCTCAGTGATAATGTATCTGCAGATTCTGGTAGCAGTATCCAAGGTAGTGAGAATGAAAGCATTTAAAATTAAGATAGCAAAAAATCCACCATGTCCTTTCAAAAAAGAATGGGTAAGTTTACCAAAGCCTTCCCCAAAGGCACGGATTGGCCCTCCTTTATTCTGCAGAACTTCGTTTAGGCTACTCTGCGAAGAAAAACTTCCCGCAATCACTAAAACCGTCATCACTGCCAGAACTCCTTCCAAAACCATTGCTCCGTAACCAATTTTTCGCACATCTTTTTCTGAAGAGATTTGTTTTGAAGTTGTTCCCGAAGCAATTAAAGAATGGAAACCGGAAATTGCTCCACAGGCAATGGTTACAAAAAGCATCGGCCAGAGTAAACCGCTCTCAGTATTCCAAGAAATATAAACGGGAAGATTTATCCGCGGAGAGGAAACAAAGATTCCTAAATAACCAAGGACCAGTCCAAAAAACAACAAAAAACTGGAAAGGTAATCCCGAGGTTGTAAGAGAATATTCACCGGAAGAACCGAGGCAAGGTAAGAATATAAAAATAAAATAACTAACCAAAAATTAAAAACCTGGGGAATGGTAATTTTCACAGGAAAATAAATCCCCAGGAATAAAAGGACTCCCAAAATAATCAAACTCAGAAAAGTCACGAAGAGCTGATTGAGTTTTAAATTATAAAAACCTATCCCCGCAAAAATAGCTAGGGGGATTAATCCCAGAGAGGGGAGCACAATCTCTGGTTGAACAACAAAAGTCTTTGCACAGAGAACTGCAAATACAGCAATGACCAGAATAAGTGCAAGAAAAACAAATGTGGAAAAGAAAATTTTTGCTCTCCTGCTAATTAACTCCTTACTAATCTCGGCAATGGAATTTGCCTGGTGACGCATAGAGACCAATAAGGAACCAAAATCATGCACTCCTCCTAAGAAAATTGTGCCCAAGATAATCCAGAGAATACTCGGACCCCAACCCCAGAGAGAAACCGCAATTATCGGACCAACAATTGGCCCTGCACCGGCAATGGAAGCAAAATGGTGTCCAAATAAAACCGTCCAGTGTTTGGCAGCAATATAATCAAGTCCATCTGCTTGGGTATGGGAGGGGGTGTCCCTTTTGGGGTCTATACCAAAATTTTTATCCAAGCGCCGCCCATAAACAAAATATGCTCCCCCCAATAAAATTAAAGCACCAATTGCGATAACTGAAACATCCATCTTAAGTATAATTTTATCTTATTATGATTTAATAAAATATTCAATCAACCTATACCCCTCTTCAAATTTCCATTCACTGAAAGAGGCACTCTGCTCATTGAAGGCATTAATTTTATCTTTACTGATCCCTTTCCCATACATTGCAAAAAATACTGGCTCTGCGGTATGGGTGCGGATGGCGAGAGGTGTAGGATGGTCAGAACTTAAGAGGATACGAAAATCTCCTTCTCTCTTCAATTCTTTCAAAATTGTTCCCACTACCAAAGAATCAAATTTTTCAATCACCGAAATTTTTGCCCTTAAGTCTCCATTGTGCCCAGCTTCGTCAGGGGCTTCCAGATGGAGAAAAACAAAATCATTATTTTTCAGCGCCTTTAAAGCCGCCTCCACTTTACCAGAGTAATTGGTATCATAATAACCTGTGGCCCCCTTAACATAAATAGGCTCAAGCCCAATTATCCTCCCCAGCCCCTTAATCAAATCCACAGCAGAAATCACATTCCCCTCCACTCCGAATCGTTCATTAAATCTTGGCAGTTTTGGTTTTTTCCCCTGTCCCCAGAGCCAAATCATATTTGCGGGATTTTCCTTGAGGTCAATCCTCACCTGATTGATCTCATGGTCTATCAAAATCTTCTGGGAACTCCGCATCAATTCAATAATTATCTGAGAATCCTTACCCTCGGGTAAAAAATTATCCATTCTTTTACCAATGATATCGTGGGGAGGGGTGCATTTTAAATCCTCACCAATTTCCCGTGCTATCATTATATGTCGGTAACTGACTCCAGGGTAAAAATGGATATCCTCTGTAGAGAGTTCTTTGTTAAGAAAATCTATTAAAATTTTTGCCTCCTCTGAAGTTATGTGTCCTGCACTGTAATCTACCATTATCCCATTTTCCACAGTAACTAAATTGCAACGAAAAGCAACCTCATTTTCTTTTAAGTCTATTCCTAAGTTTACTGCTTCTAAGGGACCGCGTCCAGTATAGTAAACTTCAGGATTGTATCCCAAAAGAGACATTATTGCCACATCGGAACCCGCGGACATCCTTGAGGGGATAGTCCTTACCCAGCCTACTCTGCCCTCTTTGGCAATAAAGTCCATATGGGGTATTTTGGCTACCTCCAGAGGAGTTCTGCCCCCTAAATCCGGAACAGGCCTATCCTGCATTCCATCGCCAACTAAATAAACATACTTCATTATCATTACCTCATAAAAATCAAATATATTATACTAATGAAAGGCTAAAATTCAATTTAAAAATTCAGGAGGGTTTCTCCTCAATTTCACCTACAATTTCTTCAAGGATGTCCTCCAAGGTCACCAGCCCCAGAACTTTACCCACTTCATCCTTAACAATAGCAATCTGAATCTTCAGTCTTTGAAAGTCACGCAGAAGTTCGGATACTTTTTTATCCGGAGAAACAAAATGGGGAGGATGCATAATATCGGCAATAATAATGAGTGAACCGTTCTTCCAGAGAAAGGGAAGGTCTTTAGCGTAAATGATACCTACAATATTATCAAGGGTTTCTTTGTAAACCGGGATACGCGTATGCCCCTCTTCAATTAATAAATCCAATAAAGTCTCTTCATTAGCACTTAACTCAATACAGACCATCTTTTCACGCTGAATCATTACATCCTTTACCAAAGTATCTCCGAATTCAAAGATGCGATGGATAAGTTTTCTCTCCTCCTCTAAGAGGATTCCCTCCTCCTTACCCAACTCAATCATCAAGCGAATTTCTTCTTCGGTTATAAGGGGAGAGCGCTTCTTAGGTTTTATCCCCAATAATTTAATCAAACTGTTACTCAAAGAGGTAAAAAAGTGCGCTAAAGGATGAAGTATATTTATCAAAAATTTCACCGGATAAGCAAACCCAAGAGCAATTGATTCCGGATACTTCGTGGCAATAATTTTGGGAGTAATTTCACAGAGGATTAAGATAAAAAGAGTGATGGCAATGGTAGAAATAACTATACCCCAGCGCGGGCCAAAAAAATGGAGCAGAAGAGCAGTCCCCAGGGCAGAGATGGCAATATTGACAAAATTATTACTTACCAAAACAGTAGCAATAAATCTATCCAGATGGGTAAGGATGTGATAAACAACCTCTGCTTTACGCTTACCCTGGTTTAAATAGGAACGAATTCTCAATTTGTTTAAAGAAAGTATAGCGGTTTCCAGAGCAGAAAAAAAGAAGGAGAAAATTCCCAGGATAAATATGAGCACAATAATTACCAAATTCATCAGTGCCTCAGGATAGGTAAGAAAAATTGTGCAATCTTGAAATAGATAATTAATCCGATAATATCCACAATGCTGGTAGTAATTGGACCAACAATGGCTGCGGGGTCAAGTCCAATTTTTTTGGAAAGAAAGGGAAGAAAAAGTCCGGTAGAAATTGCCAGTAAGATTATCCCTGCCATGGTAAAACCTACTACCAGAGCAAGAAGAAAATCATGCTGAAGCATAAAAGCTCTCAGAAAGGCAACCATTCCCACAATAGCTCCCATCAGTAGAGAGGCAAATAATTCCATGCGGACAATTTTCCAGGCATTTTTCCAGGTTACATCTCCAGTAGCCAAGCCACGGATTATAGTAACAGCGGTCTGCGTTCCTGCATTTCCTCCTGTATCTAAAAGCATGGGAACAAAAAATGTCAAAGCTACCACCGTTCCCAAAGCATGTTCAAAGGTTTTAAGCACAGTTCCGGTAAGGAAATCTAAGATTAAAAGTAATACCAACCAGCCTGCTCTGCGCTTTACCAGATCTAAGGGATTTGCTTCACTGTAACGGATTCCCACCCCAGACATTTTACCTACTTCGTAAAATTCTCGCGAAGTCTGCGCTTCAATTATATCCATTACATCATCAATAGTAATTATCCCTAAAAGTCTATTTTCCTTATCCACAACAGGAGCATCGAGTAAATCGTACTTCTTAAACCACCTTCCCACCTCAGGAATCTCCATATCCAGATTTATCCTAATTAAACTCACATCGCTCATAATCTCCTTTATGAGAATATCGGGAGGAGCAGTAATGAGAGTCTGTAAACTCAATCCTCCAATGAGACGATGTTCGTCATCCGTCACATATACCGAATATATTGCCTTGGTCTGTCCTGAACGCTGACTTTCCTGTAGAGTAATGATCGCCCGCCGTGCAGTCATCTCTTTCTTCAATTCCACAAACTCTGTATTCATTATGGAACCGGCAGTTCCCTCTTTATAAGTAAGGAGCCGACGCACATCTTCAGCTTCCTCTTTTTTTAAGAAAGACCAGAGTTTTTTCACTACCTTGGGAGGCAATTCCTTAAATAATCTTGCACGCTCATCGGGAGCCATCTCATTGAGAACCTGAGCAACATCCTGATTCTCTAAGTTATTGAGCAAAAATTGCTGTGTTGTAGAGGAAAGGTCCTCAAAAACCTCCACTGCTTTACGGATACTTAATAATTTAAAGATAATGATTTTCTCATTATCCTGGAGATGTCTAAATCCCTCAGCTAAGTCTATGGAATGTATTTTCTTTAATAGTTCTTTAAGTGAAGAAAAATCTTTATTTATTAGGAGTTCTCTTATTTCGGGAAGAAAGAGAGCAAAAATATCCATACGATTGTTACGCATCATTTTTTTCTTTAGCCCATTTTTTTCAAGTAAATTAAGGTTATTCATCTTTATATAATCTATTTTTTTCTATATATTTTTCTACGGCAGGAGGAATTAGATATTTAACGGTGATTCCTCTTTTTATCCTTCTGCGAATCTCGGATGAGGATATACCTATAAGGGGAATTTTTATAACTTCTGCCCAGTGGGGTTTCTTCGTAATAGGAAAATCAGGACGGGTAGCAATGGCAATCTTTGCTAAGGATAAGATTTCCGGAAAATTTCTCCAGCGCGGTAATTCCTTCAGCGCATCCGCGCCCACAATAAGAAAAATATCTACAGAATGGGAAAACATCTTTTTAAATTTCTGCAATGTTTTAAATGTGTAAGAAACCCCCCCTTCCCTTATCTCTATATCCGAAACGGTAAAATGTCTATTCCCCTTTATTGCCTCCTTCACCATCACCAGACGATGCTGGGGAGAAATTAAACCCCTTACTCTCTTGTGTGGAGGAAGATAACAGGGAACAAAAATAACTTTCTCCAGATTGAGAATTCTATAGGCTTCTTCAGCAAGGATGAGATGACCAAGATGCACCGGATTAAATGTCCCCCCCAAAATGCCAATCCTCATTTTCTAATCTGTCCATTACCTAATACAATATATTTGTAAGTAGTAAGCTCTCTTAAACCCATTGGTCCACG
>JAMWCM010000045.1 GCA_023818355.1 Candidatus Omnitrophota bacterium | reverse complement strand
GAGAGATAGAGAGGTTAAGTAAGGAACTGGAGGGTTTAAACGATCTTTTTCAAAAGAAGGAGGTTGAATACAGGGCACTTATTTCACGCATAGAAATTCTTGAAGAGATGAAAAAACGCTATGAAGGATATTCACCGGGGGTAAGGTCTTTAATGTTAGCGCAGGAGAAGGGGGAGCTTTCCGAAGCGGAGATAATTGGTGTTTTGGCAGAGATGATGGAGGTGGAGAGGGGTTTTGAAAAATCGGTTGAGTCAGCTTTAGGTAATTATGCTCAGGCAATTTTGGTTAAAGATTATAAGAGCTTTTCCATCTGTCTGGATTACATAAGGAAAAATAAACTTGGTGAGCTCTATTTTCTTATTCTTGAAGATTGGGATAAAGAGAAAATCCCTGGTAAAAATTTTGGGAATGAATTTAAATATCTGTTTGACTTCGTCCATTTACCTCCCCACTATGAATTTATTCTCCACCATCTATTTGCGCAGATTATTTTAGTAAATAACCTTGAGGAAGGTTTAGAAATTAAAAAGGGGAGAAAGGATTTATCTATTAAATGGGTTAGTTATCAGGGGGAGATGGGGGAGGAAAATTTTGTTAAAACTGCCCCTGTATCCACTGATGAAGATACCGCTATTATTGGCAGAGACAGGAGGATTAAAGATTTAAAAACAGAATCATTAAAAATAGAAGAAGAAAAGAAGTTAATCTCTACGCAAAGGGAAGCAGTTTTGCTTAGTTTAGAGAAAAACAAACAGGATTTGCTTCAGATACAGGAAGAGAAACACGCATTGGAGATTGAGGTGAGTAACTTAGGACAAGAAGTGGAGAGGTTAAGGAAAGATTTGAAAAGAATCGCTGAAGAGCTTAGTGTGGTTAACTTAGAGAGAGAGGAAACCACCCAGGAGATTAAATCACGGGAGGAGGAGATTGAAAAAGCAGGGAATAGGTTGCAAGAGTTAGAGTTAAGGGAGGAGAGGCTCAGGGGTAGTTTAGAGGAGACTAATCGTAACTTGGAGGAAAAAAATGCCCTGCGCGAAAAAACCTCATTGGAAATTACTGAGATTGAATTGGGTTTAAAATCCCATACCGAACGGTTGCTCTTTCTCAAAGACAGGATTTCTGCTCTGGAAATTTCTCTTGCGGAAACAGAAAAGATGATTTTGGCGCGGGGAGAAGAAATCACCGCCAATCTTGAGAGAGCTGCTAACTTACAGGAGGAGATTGCTTCCTTGGAGAAAGAAAATCTTCTGCTGGGGAAAGGTAGTGAGGAGGCGAGGCAGAAATTAAATAACCTAAACATTAAGAAGATGGAATTGAAGGGAGAAATAGAGAAAGAAGAGAAGAGCTTAGAAGCCCTCCAGCAGAATTTAGAGAGCATAAAAAATAAGCTCCATGAATTGCAGATAAAAATGCAGGAGATTGACTTTAATAAAAGGGATATCCGGCAGAGGATGGAGAGTGCTTACAAAGTTAGCCTGGATACGATAGAAATAGAATCCCCTTTAAGCGAATTTGATTTGACGGGATGGGAAGGGGAGATAAACTCCTTGAGAGAAAGACTTTCCTCTCTGGGTCCGGTCAATCTCATTGCCATTGAGGAATTTGGGCAACTTCAGGAAAGATACAATTTTCTCCTTAATCAGCAGGCGGATTTGTTTAAGGCAAAAGAATCCCTCCATGAAGCAATCAATCGTATCAAGCGCACTGCCCAAGAACTATTTATAGAAACATTTCAGAAAATAGAAGTAAACTTTAAAGAAATCTTTCGTTTACTATTTGGGGGAGGTAATACCCAGATGGTCCTTTTAGAACCAGACGATGTTTTAGAGTCGGGGATAGAGATTATTGCTCAACCCCCCGGGAAAAAATTGCAAAATATTTCTCTCCTCTCCGGTGGAGAGAGGGCTTTGACTGCGGTGGCTTTACTCTTTGCGATTTTTAAAGTAAAACCGAGTCCATTCTGTATCCTTGATGAGGTAGATGCTCCCCTGGATGAGGCAAACATTGACCGTTTCCGGATGCTTATGAAAGAATTTTCTAAGACTTCTCAGTTTATTGTCATTACCCATAATAAAAAGACAATTGCGGTTGCCGATGTAATGTATGGAGTAACCATGGAAGAATCGGGTGTTTCTAAACTTGTTTCCGTGAAATTCTCAGATGCTGCCGATAAGGTAAAGGTGGAGACAGAAAAAACTTAAGTTGATTGTGTAGAAATCAATTGTTTTGAATACTGACAGGTGCGATTTCTTCCTCTCTTTTTCGCCTCAAGCATAGTTATATCTGCTTTGTAAATTAACTCATCTTTATGAGTGGCATCTTCAGGAAAATTGGCAGTTCCTATGCTCACGGTAATTTTCTGCTGGGGTTGAATCTCTTCCTGGGGGAATTTATGCTGTTCAATTTTTATGCGTAAGCGTTCCGCAAATTTATAAGTATCCTCTTTATTTGTTTGCGGTAAGATTACCGCAAACTCCTCCCCTCCATATCTGCAGGCCCAATCATTTTTCCGTATATTATCACGGATAATCATCCCCAGTTGTTGTAGAACCTTATCTCCTGCCTGATGTCCAAGGGTATCGTTGTAGTTTTTGAAATTATCTATATCTAACATAATCAGACCAAGCGAACTTTTATTCTCCAGGGCTTTCTTTATCTCCTCACTTATTAACTGCTGGAAATATCCATGGTTCCAGATCCGGGTGAGGTAATCGGTGTTGGAGAGGAGGAGGGTTTGTTCATAGAGTCTTGAGTTTTCAATGGCTAAACCTGCTTGGTTGGCAAACATACTCAAGAGCCGCACATCCTCAGGGGTTATCGGTTTTTTGGTCACGAAATTGTCGGCTAAAATAACCCCGATTGTTCTCTCCTTTGCTTTCAGGGGAACGACCACAAACTGTTCAACCTTAAGAATGGAGAGGGCAATGTCATTTGTTTTTGCCCTTGCTTCAGGAGTATTGATGAGAAAAGGCATCCCCTCCATTACCGAGATAGCCAGAAGCCCTCCATCTTCCCTTAAAGGGATTTTAATGGTCTTTACGAGATTGTTTAAGGCAGACCCACCCTGTGTGGAAAATTCTTTATATGCTTCAATAAAATCGTTGAGGTCCATCTTTTCCGTTTCAATTTTTTTCCAGATCTGATATGCCTCTTCTCCAGATTGCGGACCTATGCCCATCCTCCCCTCAAGTAAATTTTCTTTCTCGCTGACCATAAAGAGCATTGCCCGATTAAATCCAAGTCCCGTATGGGCAGTGACTGCGGTAAGGATGATGTAGAGTATTTCGTCAAGATTTAAAGTGGAGTGCATAGCATTGCCTATTTCATAGAGCATAGAGAGCTCTGCCCTGGCTTTATCTAATTCTTTTTTTATTGATTCTAATTCCATATTTTCTTTAATCTCTTTTTCCATCTGAATATAATTAAACAAATTTTTATAAATATATCAGAAATTTATTCATTTGTCAAGACTTGACAATGGTGAGGATTGTTGGTATAATAAAAACTAATTGAATGGAGAAAGAAAATATGAAGTTCAATTCTATTGAAGAAATTATAGAGGAATTGAAAGAAGGGAAGATGGTGGTTATGGTTGATGATGAGGACCGGGAGAATGAGGGAGACCTTATTGTCTCTGCCTCCTTTGTTACTTCTGAACATATAAATTTTATGGCAAAGTATGGAAGGGGTTTAATCTGTGTTCCCATGGAAGGGAAGCGCTTAGATGAGTTAGGTTTACATCCGATGGCCAATGAACCTCAGGACCCTTACAAAACTGCCTGGACTATTTCCGTTGACGCCAAAAGAAATATTACTACCGGAATCTCTGCTTATGACCGTGCCTATACGATTAAAGTTTTAATTGACCCCCGGACAAAACCTGAGGATTTAGTTAAACCCGGTCATGTTTTTCCTCTCCGTGCCAAGGAGGGAGGGGTTTTGGTGAGGGCTGGTCATACCGAAGCTTGCGTAGACTTAATGAAACTTGCCGGGCTTTATCCAGCAGGGGTTATCTGTGAAATTATGAATGAAGATGGGACGATGGCGCGGACAAAGGAGTTATTTGCATTTGCTAAAAGACATAACCTTAAGATAGGAACAATTGCTGACCTCATTGCTTATCGCCGATGTTCAGAGAAGTTGGTGCGCAGGGTAGCTGAAACCTTTATTCCTACCGATTACGGTGAATTTAACCTTTTTCTTTATGAATCCACCATTGATAAAAGCCTCCATATTGTCTTGGTGAAAGGGAGCCTTGAAGATATTTCCCAGCCTATCATTGTGCGGGTTCATTCCCAGTGTCTCACCGGAGATATCTTTGGTTCAAAGAGGTGTGATTGTGGGGAGCAATTGAAGAAATCTATGGAGATGATTGCGCAGGAAGGAAGAGGGATAATCCTCTACCTTCTTCAGGAAGGAAGAGGAATTGGACTGGAAAATAAAATTAAAGCCTATGCCTTACAGGATAAAGGATTGGATACAGTGGAGGCAAACCTTGCCTTAGGTTTTGAACCCGATTTAAGAGAATATGGAATTGGTGCCCAGATTCTTTTTGACTTAGGAGTCAGAGAGATTCGACTTCTCACCAATAATCCCCGAAAGATTGTAGGCTTAGAAGGTTATGGGCTGAAGATTGTAGAGCGCATTTCCATTGAGATCCCTCCTTCTCCTCTAAATGAGAAATACTTAAAAACAAAGAAGGAGAAATTGGGACATCAATTATCTGTATAAAAGAAAGGAGGTTGAATGAAATCTGTAAAAGGAGAGTTAATTGTAAAGGATAAAAAGTTTGCGGTGGTGGTTTCGCGTTTCAATGAATTTATCAGCCAGAAACTCTTAGAAGGATGCTTAGATACTCTTCTCAGGCACGGAGCTAAAGAGGAGGATATTTTAATAACCTGGACTCCCGGTTCTTTTGAGATTCCCCTTATTGCTTTAAAACTTGCGCAATCTAAGAAATTTCAGGCAATCATCTGTCTGGGAACAATCATTCGTGGTGCCACCCCGCATTTTGATTACATTGCTTCGGAGGTAGCCAAAGGGATTGCCCAGATAAATCTTTCTACAGGCATTCCAGTTATCTTCGGAATAATTACTGCGGAGAATATTGAACAGGCAATTGAACGGGCAGGGACTAAAGAAGGGAATAAAGGTCGCGAGGCAGCACTTTCTGCCATTGAAATGGCAAATTTAGTTAACCAATTGAAATAATGCGTAAACGGACACGGGCAAGAGAACTGGCGCTTCAATGTCTCTATCAGATAGATGTCAATCGCGTCTCTCCAGAAGAGGGGAGGGAAAACTTCTGGGAAGGGAGAGAGGTAGAAAAAGAGATTAAAGAATATGCTGAGAGTTTGATTAAAGGGACCTGTATGAATTTAGAGAAAATAGATGCGCTTATTAGAAAATATGCCCAGAACTGGGATATTTCCCGGATGGCAACCATTGACCGGAATATCTTACGCATGTCCTGCTTTGAATTGAGTTATGAGAAGGATGTTCCACCCAAGGTGGTAATAAATGAGGCAATAGAGCTGGCAAAAAAATACGGTGATATAGAGTCCTCTAAGTTTATCAATGGTATCTTAGACAAGATTTTTAAAGAAAATATTCAGAGATTAAACAGTCTTGAAAAATCAATTTGCTGACCTCCATATCCATTCTTCCTTCTCCGATGGAAAATTCAGCCCCCAGGAAATTCTGGAAAAAGCAGAGGAAGTAGGACTTTCCTGTATTGCGATTACTGACCACGATTGTGTGGATGCGCTCCCTTTTGCTCTCCAGGAAAGTGCTTTTATAGAGGTTATTCCTGGAGTGGAGCTTACCGCAGAATTTGCTGACCATGAGGTGCACATCTTAGGTTATTTTGTAGATTATCAGCGCGATGATTTTGTGAAAAAGTTAGACCAACTCTGCCGGGCGCGGGAAGAGCGGATGTATAAAATGGTAGAAAAATTAAACCATTATGGAATAAGGGTAGATTACCAAGAGGTTATGGAGACGAAAGGAGAGGGTTCGGTAGGGAGATTGCATCTTGCTTATGTGCTTTTTAAGAAAGGATATGTGAAGAATATTCAGGAAGCATTCCAGAGATATATTGGTAACCATGCCCCCTGTTATGTAAGCAGGTTTAAAATTCTTCCTCAGGAGGCAATAAAAATAATTAAAGACGCAAAAGGGATTCCGGTGCTTGCACATCCTTATAAGATGAACAACGATTTTTTGATTGGTGCTCTGGTAAATAATGGGATTGAGGGGATAGAGGTTTATCATCCCGACCACTCTCCTTCTGTAACCGAACATTATCTTAGGTTGGCAAAAGAATACTCCCTCTTAGTTAGCGGAGGTTCTGATTGTCATGGAATAGAAGGGAAAAAGAAAATGGGGAGTATAAAAATTTCTTATGAATTGGTTGAGGAGATGAAAGAGAAGATTAGGCAATGAAACACGAAGATTATATGCGTATTGCACTTAAACTCGCCCAGAAAGCCAAAGGATTTACTAACCCCAATCCATTGGTAGGCTGTGTAATTGTGAGGGAAGGCAAAATCGTGGGAAGAGGTTTTCATAAACGGGCAGGGCTTGCCCATGCAGAGATAGAGGCCATAGAACAGGCCGGAGAAAAGACAAGAGGGGCAAGCCTCTATGTAAATCTTGAACCCTGCAGTCATTATGGGAGAACCCCTCCCTGCACAAAAGCAATAATTAAAGCTGGGATAAAAAAAGTTTATGCCTCTATACTTGACCCCAATCCCCTTAACAATGGAAGGGGAGTAAAAGAATTGAGAAAGAAGGGGATTGAGGTAGAATTGGGGATCTTAGAAGAAGAAGCAAAGAAACTGAACGAAGTTTTCCTAAAATACATTACCCAAAAAATCCCTTTTGTGACGGTAAAAGTTGCCCAGAGTCTTGATGGAAAGATTGCTACCCGAACCGGAGAATCCCGATGGATTACCTCTGAAAAAGCACGTGATTTGGTAAAAGAATTACGCAATGAGGTGGATGCAGTGATGGTGGGAGTAAATACAGTTATAAAGGATAATCCACTATTAAACCCTAAGATTCTAAAATCAAAAACTTATTATAAAATTATTCTGGATTCAAAATTAAGAATCCCCTTAAAAGCAAAAATGTTTTCTGATGAATCTGTGGGGAGAATAATCATTGCTACCACAAAATATGCTTCTAAGAAAAAAATGGAAAAGTTAAAAGGGAAGGCTGAGGTTTTAGTGGTTAGAGATAAAAACAGAAAAGTAGATTTAAATGCTTTAATGAGAGAATTGGGGAAGAGAGAAATTAGCCATATTTTAATTGAAGGGGGAGGAGAAACCATTGCCTCTGCATTAGAAGAGAAACTTGTGGATAAAATTTATTTCTTCATCAGTCCTAAATTAATTGGCGGAAGAGAAACAATTACTTCTGTTGAGGGAAGAGGAATTGCAAGATTAAGGGAAGCATATCTGTTAAAAAATATAGAGATAAGAAGAATTGGGGAAGATATCCTCATTGGGGGTTATTTAGGAAGATAGGAAAAAGCAATGTTTACAGGAATAATTGAGGAATTGGGTTATGTAGATAAAATTTCAAGAGAAGGGGGGTCTTTAAGATTAGAAATAAAGGCAGAAAAGATTACTTCGGAATTAAAAATTGGAGAGAGTGTTTCTGTAAATGGAGTCTGTTTAACCATTGTGGGAATAAAAAAAGATAATTTAATTTTTGACTGTATGGAAGAGACCATCAAATGCACCAACTTGGGATTGCTTAGATTAAGAGAAAAAGTTAACTTAGAAAAAGCTTTAAGACCCAATTCCTTATTGAGCGGGCATATTGTTTTAGGCCATGTGGATGGGATGGGGAAAATTTCAAAGAAAATCAAAAAGGCAACCGCAGTGGTTTTATCTGTAGAGGCAAATAAAGAGATCTTAGACTATCTTGTGCCCAAAGGTTCAATTGCCCTTGATGGAGTAAGTCTTACCTTAGGAGAAATAGGAAGAAATTATTTCTCCGTAAACCTCATCCCCCATACTTTAAAAACTACTACCCTTGGTTTTAAAGATGTTAATGATTATTTAAATATTGAGATAGATATTTTAGCAAAATATATGAGAAAATTCCTTCTTAAAGAAGATAATTCTCTTACTGAAGATTTTCTTAAAGAACACGGCTTTCTGTTATAATAGTTTAGTGAAAAAGGGAAAGATTTTTATTGGAACAAGTGGTTATAGCTATACTCATTGGGGAGAGGGGGTGTTTTATCCAAAAGAACTTAGGGAAAATAAATGGTTGGAATATTATTGTAAATTCTTCAATACTGTAGAACTCAATGTTACCTTCTATCGCCTTCCTCCAAAGAATGTATTTAAGAATTGGTATAAACGGGTTCCCGAAGAATTTTTATTTGTGGCCAAAGGTTCAAGATACATTACCCATGTGAAAAAACTCAAGGATACAAAGGATGCCCTCATAAAACTTTTTGATTTACTTGAAGAATTAAAAGAAAAATTAGGGGTAGTTTTGTGGCAATTTCCTCCGGGAATGAAAGTGGAACTTAAACGGATGGAGGAATTTTTTAAACAAATTTCAAAATATAAAGTCAGGCAGGCTTTTGAATTTCGCCATCCCTCCTGGTTTAGAGAAGAAATTTATAATCTTCTTAAAGAATACAATTTCTCTCTCTGCCTTGCCCATTCTCCCTACTGGCCACTTGTTGAGGTGATAACCAGTGATTTTGTATATTTACGCTTTCATGGAGGGACTTCTCTTTATGGTTCAAACTATTCAGAAAAAGAGTTGCAAACCTGGGCAGAGAAGGCTAAAATCTGGTTAGGTAAGGGGTTGGATTTCTATGCCTATTTTAACAATGATGCCTATGGTTATGCGGTAAAAAATGCTTTAAGACTAAGAGAAATTTTAACTAAAAATAAAAATGAATGCGGGGAGTAGCGCAATTTGGTTTAGCGCGCAGCGTTCGGGACGCTGAGGTTATGGGTTCAAATCCCATCTCCCCGACTTCCAAATGAAGTTAAAAGAATTTGATTATTGTTTACCGAAGGAGTTAATTGCCCAGTTTCCCAGGGAAAGGCGTGATGCCTCAAGGCTTCTGGTTTTGGAGAGAAAAACTGGGAAGATAAACCACCAAATTTTTCCGGAAATTATAGATTATTTAAATCCTGGAGATATGCTGGTTCTAAATAATACTAAGGTTATCCCCGCAAGATTATGGGGTGTGCGAGAAAAGACCGGGGGAAAGGTTGAAATTTTTCTCCTTGAGAAAATTAATGGTGCTATCTTCCGTGTTTTAGTTAAATCCAGAGGAAGAATTGGTGTAGGAGAAAGGATTGTTTTTAAGGATAATTATCTTTCAGGGAGAGTATTTGCTAAGGATGGAGAAAATTTCCGATGGTTTAGATTTGAAGAAGATGATGATTTTCTCTGGAAGAAATTAAATAAAATGGGAGAGATTCCCTTGCCTCCTTATATAAAAAGAAAACCTTCAGAATTTGACCGAGAGCGGTACCAGACTGTCTATGCAAGTAAAGAAGGAGCTGTGGCTTCTCCTACCGCCGGCTTACATTTTACACAAGATTTACTAAAAAAGATAAAAGATAAGGGGGTAAATATTACCTATTTAACTCTCCATATAAATTATGCTACCTTTAATCCGGTGAAGGAAGAAAATATCAAGCAACATAAGATGTACAGAGAATATTTTGAATTTCCTGAAGAGACGGCTAAGATTGTTCACCAGACCAGGCAGAAAGGCAAAAAGATTTTGGCTGTAGGCACAACCTCCTGTCGGGTCTTAGAAACCGTCGCCAATTTTGTTCCCTCTTGCTCCTCGCTCCTTGCTACTTGCCACTTATCAGGCATGAGTGGCTGGACTGACCTTTTTATTTATCCACCTTATAAATTTAAACTCACGGATATGCTTTTGACCAATTTTCATTTCCCTAAGAGCACG
>JAMWCM010000044.1 GCA_023818355.1 Candidatus Omnitrophota bacterium | reverse complement strand
CTATTCCGCGAATGAGTTTTTAACCCGCGTCAATCTTTTATTTGCTTATAAATTTCCGGATTACCATACTCCCATAAATGTGGGGAAAAAAATTGTGGTCATTGGTGGAGGAAATACTGCAATGGATGCCGCACGGGTGGCTTTAAGATTGCAGGTGATAAATAAATTAGACCCCGATGTAACCCTCCTCTACCGACGCACAGAAAAGGAGATGCCGGCAAGACGCTTAGAGATTACCCATGCTCAGGAAGAAGGGGTTAAATTCAGATTCTTGGTTCAGCCTAAGGAATTTGTTTCCGATGTGTGCGGTTTTGTCAAAGGGATAATCTGTTTAGAATGCAAATTGGGGGAGGCGGATAGTTCTGGAAGACCGCGGTCGCTTCCTATCCCTGGGAGTGATTTTTTTATAGAAGCGGACTCAGTAATCATCGCCATTGGTTTAAGAGCAAATCAGTTGCTTACCCGAGTTACTCCCCAGATAAAGACCGATAAATATGGAAATATAATTGTTGAGCCCCAAACTATGGAAACTTCTCTACCGGCTGTTTTTGCTGGAGGAGATATTGTGGGTGGAGAAGGAACAATCATTGAAGCCATGGGGATGGCAAAAAGAGCTGCCCGGTCTCTGTTAAAAAAATTAAAATTAGCGAGGAGGAAAAATTAAATTTTATCAGGAAAATCTTAACCCCCTAACCAAAAATAACCCCCCCTTGACAATTTTTAAAAATCGTGTTATATATTTTTAAGGAAGTTCTGAAATTTCAAATTTATAAACTCAATTCTAAGTTGTCCAGAAAAAATAATTTAAAATTGGGAGAGAAAGGAACTAAATTTGCTTTTATTTTTGGAGCCACAGGATTTATTTTTATTCTTTCTATTTTTATAAAATATTCTCAAGAAAAAAGTCTTCAAGATAAATCCTTTCCAGAAACACTGCGGCGCATAAAGGATACTTCTATTATTTTTTTCTTAGAAAAGCGTAATAAAGAAGGAAAAAGCAACTATCCTCTTACCTTACAGAAAGAAGAGCCATTACTCTGGGAGAAGATAAAGGAGAAAAGAATTCCCTTTTATTCCCAAAAAGACAAGTCAATTTATGTCTGGTCAATAGAGCAATTGAAAGAGATGATAAAGAATGAATACCAGAAAGGAATCTATGATGAGCAAATGACCTCTTTAATTACCTTAGATAAAAACGGAATACCTCAAGGGGTTTTGGGAACAGTAAATGAATTTCGCCGAGATTTAAAAAACCGCTTTATCTTTGGCTTAAATTTCCGTCAGGATAGACAGAGACAATGGGCCTGGGCAATCTATGGAGTTTATGAGGAAAATGGGAAGGAAGTTTTACCTCCTAATTTTTATCGTCAAGACTTAGAAGGTATTGAACTGGTTACGATGACCCGCTATATTAAGCAAATTCCTCCAGAAAGATTTATCTTACCCGATATAGAAATTAAAAATGGTTTAGTAGAAGTACTTAATCGTAAAAATATCCCTGTAGCCTTTAATTTTGACCGTGAGAAAGAACAATTTATTCCTGCCTTTCGGGGGCTAAAAGTTCCTTTCCCCAATGAGGACTTAGATAACCGTTCTATATCCATGCCTATTGTCCACACTGAAAAGGGCTGGAAGCAGATTCCCAATGAATACTACTGGCTCTATCCGGGATTGAGTATGGATAATGTAGCTTTTGCTACCGCACAAAAAATTCTTGCCTCGCGGGGTCCTCTGGTGACGGTAACCAACTTATCCGGTGCAGACCTAAATTGCCATGAGGCAACCAAACATCTTCAGGAGACTGCAGTTTTATGGATAGATGAACCTAATTATGAAAAGGTTTTCTATGGAAACCGCCAGCGCTTTGAAGAGATGGTGGGGATTCTTGAAGAAAACGGTTTAAGAGAAAACTTAGAGACTGCTCGTGAAAAGAAAACCATTGAGGTGATTGTGGGAGACAAAACAATTATTGAGGCTTTGTCTCTACAAAAAGATTTTAATCCCGAAGAGCAAGCAAAGATTGCGGTAAATTTTAATAATGAAACAATTCGTATAACCAAACTGGTTAAAAAAAGGGGAACGGGTTGGGACTCTGCTTTTGCTACGCTTTCCAGTTTAGATAAAGGAGCAGAAAAAATTTTAGATGCCTTGAGATTAAAGAATGGGGTAGCTATAGTTGTGGCTGACCATGGCTCCTTAGATAATATGACCAAACCTGGACATACTGCCGCCGATGTTCCTTTGTTTGTAATAGAATTTAAAGATGGGAAAATGCAGAGGATTGAGTTAAGGAAGAGAGAAGGCACACAGGGAGATGCAGCGGTAACCGTTTTACATCTTTTGGGTATAGAGAAGCCAGAAGAAATGTCCGGGGAGAGTCTTTTACCTGATACTTACAAAGGAAATTCTAACCGGCCAATTGCTTTTTTAATTGCTGATGGCTATACACCCTTCAGTTTACCCGATGTTCCTCCCGAAATGAATGCTACTAAAATTGCCCTGGATAAAGGTTTAACCCCCACCTTTGCCAAGCTGTTTAAAGAATTACCTTATGCAATTGTAAAATCTGCAGGAAGAACTGCGGGTTTGCGGGGAGGAAGGGAAAGGGATTTTCCGAAAGAAAAAATAATTACTGACCGGGATCTGGTAATAAAGAAAGCAGAAATGCGCTCTGGAAAGATTAAAGAGATAGAACTTATCAATTACGATTACGATAAAAGTGAAGTCTTTAATTACCAGAAGGGAATTTTTGCTCTGAAGAATAGTCCCTTTCTGAACGACCGTTATTTTGTAATAGGAGAAAAAGGAACTCGTTTGGTAGTCAAATATTTCTTTCCTGACCAGTATGGGAGTACCGAATTTAATACCTGGACCTTGGGTGCGGGAAGGATTGTAAGGCAACCTCATTTACTTTTAGATGATATGTTCATTGACGGAAGCATATTTGAAACCCAAGCTATTAAAAATGCCCTGCGTCTGGCAAAAGAGCAAGGTTATCTTTTAATTACCGGGATTTTACAGGAAGCAGCGGTGCATGCTTCTGCAAATCACCTTTATCATCTACTCAAGTATTTTAAAGAAAACGGAATAAATAAATTTGTCTTTCAGTTGGCTACTGATGGAAGAGATGAGGAACCGATGGAGGGGATAAGAAGGATTGAGCAATTGGGAAAAGCACTTGTTTATTTGGGCATAAAGCCGGAGGATTATGCTCTGCACATTGGTGGAAGGGAACATTACTTTGACCGTGCAAGACGCTGGGATAAAACAAGGGAATTTCTAAACATTCTACTCTATGGCTCAAGGAATAAGCCATTTTAGAAAGATTGAAAAGAGGAGGTGGTAGAAATGAAGAGAAGCATTTTAAAAGTAGTAGGATTGGTGGTAGGAGTGATGTTGGTTGTTTTCTCAGTGGCTAATGCTACATTGGCAAATAACTTCGTTTTTAGAAGAATAAAATCTTGGGCAGTGCCTCGGGTTCCTGCAGGAATGGCTTTTAATTTGGCAGATTATGTTACCTTAGCAGAACTGCCAGATAATGCCTTAAAAGGCAAGGTGGTTTTTGTGCGTCCGGATTTTAATGAGCCTACAAAAGATGGTAAACTTCTGGGTGATAATCGCATAAAGGCAGGACTTAAGGATATTCAATATCTCATCAGCAAAGGAGCAAAGGTGGTGATTGGTTTTCATTTTGGCCGTCCCGGGGGAAAAGTTGACCCTCTTTTAAGCACCGCTCCTATTGCTAAACGTTTGGGTGAGCTTCTGGGCAAACCAGTAAAGTTTGTAGATGCTGCCATTGGAGAGAAAGTAAGGTCTGCAGTTGCGGGGTTGAAAGAGGGAGAAATTTTAATGCTGGAGAATTTACGATTTTATAAAGGAGAACAAGAAGACGACGATTTGAATAGTTTCGCTCGTGAATTAGCAGTCAGCACTGGAGCAGAGGTTTATGTAAATATTGCCTCGGGAAATCTTAATTCTCAGCACAAAAAGAACCCTAAAAAAGCTGAGGCTTCCATGGGTCCGATTACGCATTTTATAAGAGGGCCCCATGTGATTGGCAATTTAGTGGTGGAGGAATTAAAGACCTTGGAAGAATTTATGAAAGGTCCTGCAGTATTGGGGGTTTTTGGTGGAATAAAAGTAGCTGATAAAATTGGAGCCATTAAAAATCTACTTGAGAAAAGAAAGTTTAAACAGCTTGCTTTTGGAGGAGGAATGGGGACTACTTTCTTGGCAGCTTTAGGGGTAAATGTAGGTAAGTCTGTATATGATAGTGAAAATGTAGGCATAGCAAAAGAAATACTCTCTCTAGCTGCTCAGAAAGGGGTTTCTGTCTATTTACCTTTAGATGTGGTCTTGGATGATGGTAGTATATTAAATGTGCTTAATGCTCAGGGACAGAAAATCGCTGATATCCCGGCCGAGAGAACTATTAAAACCATTGGTCTAAAAACTACCGCGCTTTACAAGGAATTAATTGCTAAGGAAAAGAATAGATTAGCCAATGGGACAATGGGACAGAATGAAATTCCTGAATTTGCGGGTCCAGATAATGAAATTGCGGATGCCTTTATTGACAATCCTGGAAATACCCTCTATATCGGCGGAGAAGGAGCTACTTCTATGATTAACCGCTTAGAGACACGGGGGATTCAGGGATTTTCTGTAGGGATAAAAACACTTACTGCTGGAGGTTCGGCCTTAGACGCTTTGGCAGGCAATCCTTTGCTTGCTCTTGACTATATTGATTCTAAAGTTCCCATAGATTGGGCAAAGTTGGACAAAGAGAGGGATGTAGAGAAATCCTTGGCTGACCTTATCGGTTCAGATTTGCAGTTAAGCGGGGGGTATAGTATTGAGGCCACTTCCCCAACGAGTATGTACGGGGAAATACCTAAAGCTGGAGAGCTTTATTTTAATTTGAAGAAACCGAATGGAGAAATATTTGCTCTTGTAAAGCTGCGTTCTGCGAGAGGCAATCCTACGTTGGTGGTTACACCGGTTATTAAAGAAACAGCATCTCCTGAAGCAACTGCACGATTCTATCAAGATACAGTTACTTCCGTGATGCTTCTTAGTCAAAAGACTGGACGGAGTATTGATTTGGTTATGGCCAAAGATGACCGGTTTAGAAACTTCATTGAAAATATGGACCTCACCAATACTCGGCAACCGAACCCAAAGATTGAGCGCCGAGAGAAGGATTTCTCCTTAGGTGCAATTAGAGGAAAGAACCTTCTTTTTGGTGTACCTGGGGTGGTGAAATTCTTGGGTGTCTGGTCAGTTAATGGTGGTAAAGAGCAAACCGTGGCTTTTCATCGTTCGGCTGACCCCCTTGCTCCCACGGATGCTACGGGAACTCCGCTATCCTTAATTATTCATCCCGAGGCAAAACGTTATATTGTAAATGGAGGAGGAACCATTGGACTCAAAGATTTGGTGGCACTTCTTGATTTAGGTTTCTATCCCGAGGCAGTAGCTATGGGGACTCCGGATGCCGATGCTGTAACTGCTTTGCGTTGGGGGGTTGACCTCATTACTTATGAACATGTTAATACTGCTGAAAGCAAAAAGATTGCTGATTTTCAAAAAGCAGGACTTCCTGTAACAAAGACCTTAAAAGATGTCTTAGATACAGGGATAGAAGTTTATGTTATAGATGCTTCACCAGGGGGGAAAGAAAAAGGTAAACCCACTACCGGTGAAATTAATAAGGAATTTTATGGAAAATACTCTAACATTAAGAAGGGGTTATTTAATGGAGGAGAAAAGGAAACTATTGCTGACCAATCTTGGGCCGGTATTTTGGGTAACTTTGCAGCTCTATTAAGGGCTAAATGGGTGCGTATGGTTTCGTGTAATACTACTGGCCTTAATCGGGTTTTTGGAGCCTTGTATCGTGCTTTTGGTAAGAGGGTGGAAAAATTTGATACTACATTGCATCGCCGCTCAAAAGACCCTGGGCCAGGGACAGGGAGCACTGGAGAGGATTTTCAATTTGACATTGGTCCTAAGTATGTACCTGATTTACTTTCGGTGCCTTCCTCTTATATTAGTAGAAATGAATTACAGCGATTATTCGGAATTTTAAATGTAGACATCTCGCTTACCCCTGCAGAGCATTATCATGTGCACGAGGCGATAGTAAAAATAAAGGGGGCAAGCCTTGAGGAGGTAAAACGAGTTCTGGCAGAGCAGCCAGAAATTGCCCTGGTAGGAATGACTCCTTTTAGCACGGGACAGATTCAGAAGACCTTGGATAGTCTGATTGAGGATGCCCATCATCCTTATGTGGTAATTAGTAAAGTGATTCAACACGGGAATTATCCAGATGAATTCAAAATCTGGACCGCCGTACCTCAAGAATCCGATGTTATTCCGGACACAATAATGGCATTCTTGGGAATGGTTGGTTTCAGTGATTATCAAGGAGCAAGGTATTTGGTTAACTCAGCTTTATGGGTTGATTGGCTGAAGCAGGAGATTCAGAAAAGATTAGGAGGCCCATAGAATGTTTTTCACCCGTTCAACCTACGCGGTTAACCTACGCGGTTAACCTACGCGGTTGAATGGGGTTTGCACTCATTTTGTAAAGTTAAGGGAGGAAGCTTATGCAGTTTAATCGGATGAATATCCATAGACCAAAATGCAGGGAATTCTTTTTGCTGAGTGAGAAGGGCAGGGCATCCTTAGAATTAAAACAGGTGCTCTGGGCGATGGAGGAGAAACTGCAGAAGATAGATGATAAATTTTTAGGGATGGTGCTTTCTCAAAGTAAGAATAACAACACCAAAGACAAGAATAAAGATGCTCATAGATATTATAGAATAAAGTGAAATAATTCATTTTAATTTCTCATCAATTTTTTTATTTATAATCTATTACAAGCCAAATGCCAAGGAGAAATTGAATGGAAGACGGGAAAAGGAGGAGAAAAGATGTTAAATAAAATTAAGCTTTGGTTAGGTTTGGGGTTTATCCTCAGCAGTTTATCCTCTCAACCTACGCGGTTAACCTACGCGGTTGAATGGGGTTTGCGCAGGGTGAAGGAAGGATTTTTTAAGATTGAGGCTTTAACTGTCCATAAAGCTTATGATTCGCGAGGTAAGGAGACTATTGAGGCGGTAGTTTCCTTAGTAAATGGAATAGTGGGAAGGGCAAAGGTTCCTGCCGGAGCTTCTACCGGAGGAAATGAAGCTGCCACCGTGCCTGTGGATGTGGCTTTGAAAAATGCCGTAGCAATTGGGGAGCGCTTAAAAAAAGAAGGAATTTCGGTAACCGCCCAGAATTTAATTGACGACAGGATGCGGGAATATGATGGGACTTCTGATTTGCACAATTTAGGAGGAAATACCATTGTAGGTATTTCTCTGGCTATAGCCAGGGCAGGGGCATTGGCAAAAAATTTAAGTCTCTGGAAATATCTCTCTCAACTGGCAGAAATTGAACCCAAGCTTCCTCTCTTTTATATGAATTTTCTAAATGGGGGAAAACATTCCAAAGCAAACCTTGAATTTCAAGAAACGATAGTTATTCCTGACCCGAGGAGAAAATTTACACCGGATAGATGGCTACAGATGGGAAAGGATGTCTTTAAGAAATTGGGAGAAATTCTTGAAGAGGAACGCACTGCGGGTAGGGTGGGATATTTTGATGAAAGAGCAAAATTTGGAGATGAGCGTGGTTATGCTCCTATATTTTCCGAAAACATTCAATTTCCTGAAGGAATAACTACCCGCACCGAATACACGCTTTATCTTTTGGTTAAAGCGATTGAAAAAGCAGGCTATAAAATAGGAGAAGATTTTGCTTTAGCCTGGGATGTGGCGGCAAATACGCTCTGGGAAAGGGCAGCGGAGAAGGAAAAGAAGAAACCCGAAGAGTATGAAGGTGGATATTTATTTGAAGGAGAAATCCGTAGCACAGAATGGATGATTGATTTTTATAAGAAGATGGTAGAAAAATATAAAATCTCCTCCCTTGAAGACCCTCTCTCCGAATGGGACTGGGGTCCTTATGGTAGAAATGGCTGGGAGAATTTGACTAAAGGGATAGGAGATAAAGTGCAGTTAGTTTTGGATGATTTAACCTGTACCAATCTCGGTCTTCTTACAGAAGCGATTAAGCGGGGTGTAGGTAATGCTATTTTAATTAAGACCAATCAGAATGGAACCTTAGCCGGGAAACCGGGAACCCTGGCCGTAATTAAATTGGCGAAGGAAAGAGGTTATCGGATAGTGGTTTCCCACCGCTCCGGAGAAACCGAGGATGATTTTATTGCTGATTTAGCGGTAGGTGTGGCAGCGGATGGACTGAAAACCGGTGGCTTAGGCCCGCAGGAACCAATGAATGAAAGATTGAGAAAATACTTGCGGGTAATTGAGATCTGGAAAGAAATTACGCGGCTGCCGTAGAAAGGAGAAAAAATGAAAAAAGATAATAGTAACAAGGCAATTTTGTTAGGCGCATCTCTCAACCTACGCGGTTAACCTACGCGGTTGAATGGGGTTTGCGCAGTGCTCAGACAATTTTCTTGAAATTACCCGCCCGCACACCCCCTTGACAAAATGCAAATTTCGTGTTATATTTACAATGGAAAATAAAATAACTTTATTAACCTGAGTTAATTAAATATAAACTATTTAGCAGACAAAGTCTGCTCTAAAAAGGTTGGAGGAGTGCGTTACATAAATAGTATGAAGGCAGTATTAGTTGGCTTAGGTTTATCTTTGTTTCTTTTGCCTCCCTCGGAAAAAGCTGAGGCACGCAGGGTAAAAGGGGAAGGCGTGCTACCCATCCGTACTGATTTCACTGTTCCCGAAGGACAACCGAAGGATTTTTTCACTAACGATTACCAGAGTTATAGAATAGATGGGTTATTAGCTAAACCCCTCGTCCAAATTCCTGATGCAGTAATAAAAGCAATCAGAGCAAAGTTAGAACAGGATATTACCCGGGGGAGAATATTGAGTGTCTTAGTAAATGATTTTGGTGGCACAGATATAGATATTCATGTTACTCATAAATATGGGCAATTAAATGCCGCAGTGCAAAGGGTGCTTATTGAGGCGATAAAAGTCGGACTTTTAGAAGCACAGAAACTTGGGTTATTAAAATCAGGTATAAATATAACTTCAATGAGTTTAGCGGATTTGGCTAAAGCCCTGAGGGTGAAATATGGAACACATTCCATAACCGAACGCGGTGCCGAAGCAGTAGTGATGAGTAAAATAATAGGAGCGGGCATTGGGGCAGCTAACATTAAACTTTATCATCAATTTTTCATCACCGGTTCCACACCTTTACAGAAATTAGGATATGTCCCGGTTGTAGATTTATCTAAGGGTGAAAAACTTCCCGTGCGCGGTTTTCGTGCCATAGTCAGAAGGACGGAAGATGTCTTAAAAGGTAATTTGAACGGGGATGCCTGGCAGTTTGAAAAATCTGCGGAGCTTACCATAATTAATAAAGACGGAACCCGGACATTCTATCCCTCCAAGGATGAAAGTTTACAACTGTTAGCTTTAGCCAGTCAGCCCAATGACTTCCTTATTACTCACATTTATCCGGTAGAGGGTAGCACTTTGACTGCAGAGGAGCCATTAGTGAGTGTGGTATACCAGGCAGTTTATGGAGAGGATGGAAGGTTACGTACACTCAATCCTACATTTATAAATAGAAGTCAAAGCGGAGCAGATGCGGTAGCTGGAGTGGCCAAGATATTTTACGATGTCAATTTTGTTCCCGGAGGATCTAATGGAGAATATTTTGTGGCCACAAAACCCGTAACCCTGGAGGAAGCAAGAAAAGCTCCTCCTGAAGGCATAGCTTATGTTGTAGTTTATGGTTGGCAGAGCAAAAATGGAGCTATTCCTAAGGAAACCGGAGGTGTAATAGACCATGTAGCCGCTAATCCTCCTGCCTTAGAACCTGAAAGAAATTTAGCATATCGGCTATCTTCAGTGATGACTACTCATAAAGATGAACAACCTTATCTATCTGCTTTTGCCGCCCAACAACGGGTTGCTGCCTTGAGACAGAGGCAAG
>JAMWCM010000043.1 GCA_023818355.1 Candidatus Omnitrophota bacterium | reverse complement strand
GATGAGCCTTCCGGGATGTGCAACCGCTTTAGCGGTTTCGGCAAAGAAATTGCGCATCGCTCAGGAAAGTGGAGAAAAGATTGTGGAGTTAGTAAAGAAAAATATTTTGCCGCGCAAGATTATGAATCTTTCAGCTTTCAAAAATGCAATCACCGTAGATATGGCTTTGGGTGGTTCAACCAATACGGTTTTACATCTTATGGCAATTGCCCATGAAGCAGGAGTGAGACTTAACTTAGATTTATTTGATGAGATAAGCAGGAAAACTCCCAACATCGCTTCCCTTGAACCAGCAGGTGAATATTTTATGGAAGATTTAGAATATGCAGGTGGGATTCCTGCTGTGCTTAAACAGTTGCAGGATTTCTTAGAAGATAATCTTACCGTTTCCGGTAAAAGAATAAGAGAGATTGTTCAAGAAGCAGAGATTTTTGATGAAGGGGTAATCCGTCCATTGGAACAGGCATATAGACCTGAAGGAGGAATTGCCATTTTAAAAGGAAATCTTGCTCCCGAAGGAGCAGTGGTTAAGCAATCGGCAGTGAGTGAAAAGGTTCTGAAATTCCGGGGGAAGGCAAAGGTTTTTGATTCCGAGGAGTCAGCAATGAAATTTATTCTCCAGCGAAAAATTAAGGAAAAGACCGTAATTGTTATCAGATATGAAGGACCCAAAGGTGGCCCGGGGATGCGGGAGATGCTTGCCCCTACTTCGGCAATAGCTGGAATGGGACTGTCAGAGTCAGTTGCTTTAATCACTGATGGCAGATTCTCCGGAGGAACCCGCGGCCCCTGTATTGGGCACATTTCTCCTGAGGCTGCGGAAGGAGGTCCGATTGCGGTTTTAAAAGATGGGGATATAATAAATATTGATATTCCCGAGAGAAGATTAGATGTGGAGTTAGACGAGCACCAGATTGAAAGACGCCTACGCCTGCTTAAGCCCTACAACCTTAAGATCAAAACCGGCTATCTTGCCAGATACGCAGCACAAGTAACCTCGGCATCTACAGGAGCAGTTTTTAGAAGAAATTACCTTCCTCCAAATCGCTCTTGACAATCTCTAAGATGGTGTTATATTTTATATGTAAAAAGAAACTTATGGGTTTTTGAATTGTTAGGGAAAAATTGGCTATTCTGAAGAGAGAAGGCATACAATATAGAGAAGGGATTGAGTCTAATGTGTTGATAAATATTAAAAATAAAGATTTAAAGATTGTGGGTTATGGGAACTTTGGTGCGCGGGATCCCGTAGAACAGATTTACTCTTTCATTAATATTTATCTCAGGCAAGAACTCCGGAGGATAGGTAAAGAAGAACTTGCAGAGTCCTTCTGGTTGATATTTAAAAATGCCTATAATTCCCAACTGCCTCCGGAAATGCAGCTGTCATGAAGAATTTCCAGATTGCCAGAATTTTTAATGAGTATGCTGATATCTTAGAGATAAAAGAGGACAACCCCTTCAAGATTCGCGCCTACCGCAAAGCTGCCCAGAACTTAGAAAGTCTTACCCAAAATATAGAAACGCTTGCTCAAGAAGACCGTCTTCAGGAAATTCCGGGAATTGGTAAAGACCTGACCGAGAAAATCAAGGAATTTTTAACCACAGGAAAGATTTCCAGCTTTGAGGAATTGCAGAAGACCGTTCCGGAAGGGGTTTTAAAGATGTTAGAAATTCCGGGAGTGGGACCGAAAACCGCAAAGATGCTTTATGAAAAAGTGGGTATAAAGACTATAGAGGAGTTGGAAAGACTTGCCCGGGGACATAAATTGAGTGGGCTTCCCGGATTAAAAGATAAGACCGAAGAAAATATTTTAAAGGGGATTGAACTTTTAAAGAAGGGGAGGGAAAGGATGCTTTTGGGAACTGCTTTACCTCTTGCGGAATCAATTATTTCGGAGTTGAAAAACTTAAAAGAGGTGAAGCGCATTACCTATGCCGGAAGTCTGCGCCGGATGAAGGAAACCATCAGGGATATTGATATTTTGGTTACCTCCACGCATCCTGAGAAGGTGATGGATTATTTTGTAAAACTTCCTCAGGTAAAAGAGGTTTTAGCAAAAGGGGAAACTAAATCCAGTATTTTAACTCCTGAAGGGATTCAGGTAGATTTACGTGTGGTTGAGCCGGAGAGCTTTGGGTCCTGCCTATTGTACTTTACAGGTTCAAAACAGCATAATATTCATTTAAGAACCATTGCCCAGAAAATGGGATTAAAGGTAAGTGAGTATGGAGTTTTTGTGGAAAAGACCAATGAGAATTTAGCAAAAGATAAAGAAGAACCTGAAATTTACAAAATCTTGGGTTTAAGTTACATCCCTCCGGAGTTGCGTGAGGATTTGGGTGAAATAGAGGCGGCACAGAAAGGAGAACTTCCCGAATTGGTAGAATTAGAAGATATAAAGGGAGACCTCCATGTCCATTCTCAATGGTCAGATGGGGCACATAATTTGGAAGAATTGGCTGAAGGAGGGATAAGCAGAGGCTATGAATATCTGGCGATAACCGACCATTCTCAGAGCTTAGGGATTGCCCGGGGTTTAAATGAAGAGAGAATTTTAAAGCAGATTGCCGAGATAAAGAAAATAAATCAGAAATTGAAAAATTTCCGTCTACTTTCGGGAATTGAAGTTGATATTCGTAAGGATGGAAGTTTGGATTTGGATAAAAAAGTTTTAGGGAAATTGGATATTGTAATCGCCGCTATTCATACAGGGTTTAAGCAATCAAAAGAGGAACTGACCAAAAGGGTGCTTAAAGCATTTGCATCGGGTTTAGTGACGATTTTCGCACATCCTTCGGGTAGGCTTTTAGGGGAAAGGGAAGGCTATGAACTGGACTATGAGGCAATTTTTAAGATTGCGAAAGAGAAAAAGATTTATTTAGAGATCAATGCCTATCCCCAGAGGCTTGATTTAACCGATATAAATTCTCGTTCAGCAAAAAATTACGGAATTATGCTGGCGATTAATACCGATGCCCATACGCTCACGCAACTTGATTATCTGCGCTTAGGCGTGGCGGTAGCCAGAAGAGGTTGGCTTACTTCCCCAAATATCCTCAACTGCCTTTCCTTAAAAGAACTGCTCAAGAGATTGCATAAAGGATAATAAGGTAAAAAAAGTTACATAGGGTAAATAAAATTACCATTTATAAGTTATTCATAAATATAAAATTATTGCCCATTATTTTAAATAATATAAAAAGTTTACATTTTTTTATACTTTTTTATAAAAAATATCAGAAAATTTCCACTTTTCTTCTCCGGGATTTCTCTCCTAAGATTAGATATTTTAAAAACTTATAATAGCAAATCTCTTGAACTTCCTTTTTTTCTTATTCTGGCATATTATTTGCTTATATAAAAAATAGAAACAATTGGAAGGGGGGTGAAGTAAATGAGAAAGGGAGGGAGAAAAATGGGAATAATAATAGCAATGGTGGGCGGATTTTTGTTTTTGGAAGGGCTTTCGCCCGCCGTCTCTTTAGCAAGCGCTGGAGAGGAAACGATATTTTTTCAGCCCAGTGAAGAAAATTTTTTAAATCCTGAACGAGGGTTTTATGAAGGAGGGATTGTTCTTTCTGAGCCAAATCTCTATATCCCCCACTTCCGGAGTCAGGGTTATTCCTTGGTTTTTGCTTATATCTATTTAGGAGATTATCGCCGTCGCCCCTTAGACCAACAATTCCTTACGCGCCTTGAACAAAATTTTGAAAAGGTAAGAGAGAGGGGGATAAAAGTAATTTTACGCGCTACTTACAATTGGGGTGAGGGATACCCTTCAGGTTGTCCGGATGCTTCCAAATCTCAAATATTAGAACACATCTGGCAATTAAGAGATGTCTTGCAGAGAAATGCGGATGTGATTGCTGTTATGCAGGCAGGATTTATTGGTTGCTTGGGAGAATTTCATACTTCAGCTAACGGATTAGATAATCCCCGTGACAAAACCGATATTCTCAGGGCAGAATTGGAAAATTTTCCCAATTTCCGGATGATTCAAGTACGCACTCCCAAAGCAAAAAAGGATGCAGTAGGAGGTCCATTAATTCGGGATGAAGCCTTTACGGGAAGCGATAGGGCAAGGGTAGGACATCACAATGACTGTTTTTTAGCCAATGAACATGATGCGGGAACTTATTTACCACCACCCATTGAGTATTGGAAAAATTTTGTGGCTCAGGATGGACTTTTCACCTCTGTAGGAGGAGAGACCTGTCAGGTAAATCCTCCCAGAACCGACTGTGTTACTGCTCTAAGGGAACTACAAGAGCTTCACTGGGATTATTTAAGTCCAGGAGTGCTGAGGGATAATTGGAAAAACCAGGGATGTTTTGCAGAGATAGCGAAGAAAGTGGGTTACCGTTTTGTGATGGTCAAACTAACTGTTTCAAGTAGAGTTAGTCCGGGAGGTAAAATGAAATTTCATCTGGAATTAAAGAATGATGGCTATGGCAAGCTTTATAATGAGCGTCCTGTATTTATAGTTTTGGAAAATAAATCCACAGGTAGCAAACATGAAATTCCGTTAGACACAGTTGACCCCCGATGGTGGCTACCCGGAGAAACTGTGCGTATTGAACAAAATATCTCGCTTCCCTCTATTTTATCTAATGGTATATACAATTTATATTTGTGGTTACCTGATGCTACGGAGAATCTTCGCCCTAGACCTGAATATGCCATTCGGATGGCTAATAGAGATGTCTGGCAGGCTGAGACGGGATTTAATTTATTATATGATAATTTAATAGTAGATAATATAACCAATAACCCACCCCTAGCCAGAGCCTCAGCTCAACCAATCCAGGGCAATGCTCCCTTAACTGTCCAATTTTCCTCTTCCGGTTCCTTTGACCCTGATGGTGACCCCTTATCCTATCTCTGGAACTTAGGTGATGGGACATATACTAATAGTCCCTCGTATAATCATACATATAAAAATCCCGGAACATATCAGGTTATTTTAACCGTTACCGATGATAAAGGTGCCTCAGATACCGATATCTTAAGCATTACCGTAACCTTGGCTCCGACTCCCAGTCCTTCTCCAACACCCCCTCCTGACTTTATTCTCTATGGTCAGGTAAGAGATGCTTTGACCCAGAAGCCGGTTCCTCAAGCTGAGGTGGTCGTGAGGAAACAATTATTTAAATTTAAACCACCCAGGGGAGAAGATGACTTTGAATTGTTTGAAGATGAAGAAATACTTTATTCCGATAAATCCTTTACCGACGCTCAGGGAAATTACGGCTTTAAAAATCTACCTCAAGGGAAATATTTAGTCAAAGTGAGAAAGTTAGGTTATCGGATGCAGTTTAGATATATTTTTATCCGAGGAGAACCGATAAGGATTGATTTTTTGCTTATCCCGGAGAATTTTATTCCCACACCTACGCCGACACCGAAGCCGAGCCAGCCTCCTTCACCAACGCCCAGTCCAAGTCCAACTCCCAAGCCTAATCCTGATGAATTGGTGAATAAGTATTTAGTTTTTGCCTTGGCTTACCGTTTCTCTAATTCTTCAAGTTTGGGAAATGAATATCTCAAAATAGGGTATTATAAATTCTTGGATGATAATCAGGTAAAAATAAATTATTTCTTTTATGATGCCCAGAAGAATAGTCTTCCCACAATTACCCATAAAAGACATAATACTATGCAGGCACCTTACGGAGGAGATAAATGTATTCCCGGATTTATTCGCATTCCTACTTATGAAGCATTTAGAGAAGAAAGTGGCACTTGGAAAAAACAAGGGAATATATTGAGAATAAAGATGGGAAACATTGTTGAAGAGTGGAAAGAAGAGGACTTTCAGAGAAAGGCTTACATCCTTAAACACATCAGCGATGATGATTATAACTACTTGATTGGATTTGCTTACCTTACCGATAAAGCAGTTACCCTTCAGAATATAGACCAAAAGACCCTTTTAGGTCACTATCCTCAGGGAGAGATTTATCAAAATAATGGGAAGTTTGGTGATGATTGGAAATATCATAAGGTTTCTTTAAGTCCAAATAGATTTACTGTAGAAAATGACCCTGATGTCTTGGGATATAGTTATCCTTCTTCTATTATTTATGGGATGTGGGCTCATACCTCAATTCTTCTTAATTATACTCCTTTGAGTAGAACTTTAATCTATATCAATGGTGGACACGATTATAATAAGAATGGTTGCTATGATGAGAGTGGTCATCAGATGGTATTATGGGGAATCCTTGAGGCGGATAAAATAACCAAAATAATCTTTATTGAATACAGTTACGAGAATGATGGTTATCCAATTATCGGTGTGGGAAGATATTATCAATAGAAAGATGAAAAAATGAGGATAAATAAAAGATGTAAAATCCTTCTTTTTTATCTCCTGTTCAGTTTTCTCTCCACAAAGGTAGGGGGAGAAGAGGTTTTTTATCCCACAATAGTGAAAATCTCCTGCCAGCCCTGCACAGGAAATGCTCCCTTAGAGGTGCAATTTTTTAGTGAAGGAACTTATGACCCGGACGGGGAAATTGTTTCCTATTACTGGACATTTGGAGATGGAACTCACTCTGAAGAAAAAAATCCCAAACATATTTATAGAGACCACGCAGTTTATTTTGTGCAACTTATGGTTACCGATAATCAGGGTAAAAGCACGGTTTCTTCACCCATTGAAATTGAGGTTAAAGCAATAGAAGAAAATTTTCATAAAAAAAGGCTTCTTGAATTTCAGAAAAAGCAACTGAAGTTTGTCTATCAAGAACAATTCCGGCTTAAAGACTTGTATCGCTCAGGTCCCTATGTAAGAGGGGAGGTGGATATTGCAGGAACAGGTTTTGCCCTTGCAGGTTTGTGTATTGCTGTAGAGCAGGGTTTAATTTCTTTTGAGAAAGGAAGGGATTTTGCTTTGGCTACCATAATGCGCTGTTTAGAATTGCAGAATGACCCCCAGACAAGTTTTTCCGGATTTTTATATCACTTCTATCTCTGGGACCAGGAAAGAGAAAGATTTTACCATAAACCGGAGGTGGAGGTTTCTACCATTGATACCGCCTTACTTTTGGCAGGAATGCTTACTGCTGGAGAATATTTCGGCGGGGTTGTGCGCGATAAGGCAGAGGAGTTTTATTCCCAGATAAACTGGAAGGAATTTTTTGAGTCTTCAAGGAGGCAATTCCGTATGGCTTGGAAAAATGGAAATTTCTTTGGCGGGTGGGATTTTTATAGCGATGAGATTCTTTTAATTGCTTTATTGGCGATTGGCTCTCCCAATCCTGATTATCGGATTTTTCCCGAAGATGCCTTTTCTGGATTTAGAGTAAATTTAGGAAGTTACAACGGAGGAGAAAAATATGTTTATTCCTGGTGGGGTTCATTATTTACCTATATTTATGCTCATATCTTTTTTGATTTTAAAAAATTGGGTCCAGATAAATTCTATGATATAGACTGGTGGGAAAATACCCGCAGGGCAATTATGGCGGATATCCGTTATTGCCGTGATGAAGGATATCCAGAAAATGTCTGGGGGCTCAGTGCCTGCTGGTCACGGACAAGACCGGGGTGGGATGAGTGGGAATATCGTTCAGATGTAGGAGGAGGGGTTTCCGGAGACGGTTTTCGTTACGGAAATAAGAAAAACGGAGTCTGGCCAGTTGCTCCTTTTATCACCATAAGCTGTCTTCCTTTCTTCTCTTTAGAAAACGATTTTAAAAACAATCCGGCATTTATTGCCTGGGATTTTATGGAGAAAAATATTTATAATCATGAAGGTTTTGTGATTGCCTCCCTGGATGCAAATAGTTTAGATAAAGAAGGGAAACCCCAGCAAAATTGCAACTTCATTGTGGGAATGGACATTTTAACCCCCGCCTTAATGATAGAAAATGCCTTCTCGGGACTTATCTGGAAATACTTTATGCGTAACTATTATATCCAGCGAGCTGTAAAATTGGTTTTTGAGTAATCCCTTCTCAGGTAATTTAAAATATTTTGTGGAAATTTAACTTGAAAAAAATAAAAAGAGGGTGTAACCTCCATCTAGCCCATTCCACTAAGTGGTGGAAGTAAAGGGCTAAAATGAATTAACCCTTTAAAAGAATTCATACAATTTTCTTGAAATTACCCAAATTGCCTATACTCTTGACAAAAGTTTAATTTGATGATATTTTATTTATGGAACAAAAACAATTTTTTGTGAGGATAGCCTTAAGTTATTAATAATAAAAATAAATCTTTAAAGTTTTTGTAATTTTGAGTAAATAAAATGTAGAGGTATTGAGTTAAGGGAAAAATTAACCTTAAGAGAAAGGAGGGAAAGAAAATGCGGAAGATATTTTTGGGTTTATCTCTGTTATTAGTAATTTTTTTAGGGTTAGGTGGAATAAATATTTTTGCCGGCATTGATGAGGATAGTGAGTTAATTCCTGCCCCGCAGAGGAAGATTGTGGTCTTCAGAGAGGGCGCAAGCATTCCGGAAAGAAATGCAGTTTTAAAACAGTTGGGAACAAAAATAAAAGGTATGAGGCATCACAACCTTGTAAATGCTACTTCCGTTGTTATCCCTGAAAATATTGAGGAAGTTGAGGCGGAGATACTGAGAAATCCTAATGTAAAAGCAATTGAGCCAGATATAGTCTTTACTGCTCTACCCCTGAGGAATCCCCATTCGGAAAGATTTATCCGCCCCTCCGGGACCAAGCCTACTCCCCAGCCATCCCAGGTTATTCCGTGGGGTATTTCTCGCATAAATGCTCCCCAGGCGTGGGGAACAAGCACAGGAACGGGAGTAAATGTAGCAATCTTAGATACGGGAATACAGCTCAACCATCCGGATTTACAGGTAAATATTAAAGGTGGTATAAATACCATAAATCCCAGAAAGACCCCTAATGACGATAATGGTCATGGAACCCATGTGGCAGGAATTGTGGCAGCAGTTAATAACAGTATTGGTGTAGTGGGTGTAGCACCAGAAGCCAATTTATATGCGGTGAAGGTTCTGAATGCTGCGGGTTCAGGATATCTATCGGACATCATTGAAGGTCTGGAGTGGTGTATAAGCCGTGGAATGGATGTAGCCAATATGAGTTTTGGGGCAAGTAGTGACAGTCCAATTTTTCATGAAGCAATTACCAATGCCTATAACGCCGGTATAGTTTTGGTAGCGGCGGCAGGAAATGATGGTGGTTCTACACTCTATCCCGCAGCCTATAATGAGGTAATTGCGGTTGCAGCTTCGGATGAAAATAATCAGATTCCTTCCTGGAGCAATCGGGGAAAAATTGATTTCACTGCTCCGGGTGTAAGTATCTATTCTACCTATAAAGGGAGCAAATATAAAACTCTAAGCGGCACCTCCATGGCCTCTCCCCATGTAGCCGGAGTCTGTGCTTTGCTTCTACAAATAAAACCTACATATTCTCCCCGTGATGTTTATGCCACTCTTTCTAAGCCGGGCAATACGGTTGACCTCGGTTATACCCAGAGTATTCAGGGTTATGGTTTGGTGGATGCCTATAAGGTTATAACCAATCCTTGACATGGATTAAGAAAATGAAAAGAGTTTTTTCCCCAATTTTAGTATTAATTTTTATTTTGCCAATTTCTTCATTTGCCCAAACCACAGGAGAGATTCAGAGGTCTGAAGAGCTCTTAGAAAAAGAGAAGAGATTAAAAGAAAGAATAGAGAGGAAAGAAAATGTATTTATTAAAAAGATAATCGTAGAAGGTTGCAGGTTGCTTTCGGAAGATGAGATAAAAGAAATAATTTTACCCTTCCAGAGAAAATGGCTAAATAAAGAAGAAATTAAAGAAATCCTGAATTTATTTAAAGAGACCTATGAGAAAAAGAACCTTTCTCCTCCTAAGATTTCTTACCAGATTAAAAAACATCAGTTAAAAATTCAGATTGAAGAATAATTTGAAAAATTTTTTTGTGTGTTACAGAGTAGCTAGAATGTTATATTAACTGTGCAGCTAGAATGTTACATGCTATACCGCTCTTTATATCTGAATTGTTGGACAAACTGGTCTTTATAAAATACTCTGATACATTTGCCTGGTAATACATGTAGCTCAATTTCAGCCTTGGCATAAGAGATTCT
>JAMWCM010000042.1 GCA_023818355.1 Candidatus Omnitrophota bacterium | reverse complement strand
CTCCTCAAATTACCCATTTTGTAGTCAACAATGGCAATCATCTTTATAACATATTAACAAAATAAAATTCTTTCTTCAAGCACATTTATCTTGACAAAAATGAAAATAATAATTAAACTAATAAAAGATAGAGATGAAAAAGTTTAATTTCATAATTATTGTTTTGCTCATTATCATTATTATTCTCTTACTCAGATTACCGAAAAAAGAAAAAAGATATCTCGCTTTACAGAGAGAAGCTCCCCCTCCAGAAAAAATTCAGGAGGAGAATCCCTCCCCTATCCCAGCGCTTCCTGAGGAAAAACCCCAAGCCGAGGAGAGAGCAGTAATGAAGGTAAATTTCTATGCCATTGACCGAGAAAAGGCAGAAAAGGGAGAATTTTTAGGAACTGCCGAGTTAAGAGAAGGTAAGTTAATTATCAATGTAACCGACCCTAAATTAAAGGAAATTCTTGAAAAACCCTATTCCACAATGGCTGGCGAAGTTAAAGAAGGAGTAGCTGTAGACTATTTGGTAACCTATCAGCCGGGAACCATTGAACATCTCAGGGCAATTGCTATTGAATGCTGGCAGTTCGGTTACATTGGAGAGATTATTGAATAAACTATTCCCATTCAATGGTAGAGGGGGGTTTTGAACTTATATCATAAACTACACGATTCACCCCTTTTACTTCATTCACAATTCTATGGGCAATCCTCTCTAAAACTTCATAGGGGATTTTTGCCCAATCCGCAGTCATTCCATCAAGACTGGTCACCGCTCTGATTGCAATAACAAATTCGTAAGTTCTCTTATCCCCCATCACTCCCACGGTTTTCACTGGTAAAAGGACACAGAAGGACTGCCATAAATTTTTATACAGACCTGCGTTTTTTATTTCCTCAAGCAAAATCCAATCTGCTTCACGGAGAATTTCCAGTTTTTCCTTAGTAACTTCTCCAATTATCCTTACCGCCAGTCCTGGGCCCGGGAAAGGATGCCTATATAATATCTCCTCCGGAAGCCCGAGTTCTTTTCCCAAAAGCCTCACCTCATCTTTAAAAAGGAATCTGAGTGGTTCAATTAATTTAAATCCCAAACGGGGAGGAAGTCCTCCTACATTATGATGGGTCTTAATCGTAGCCGAAGGAGAGCCCCAGGGAGACCTGCTCTCAATAACATCGGGATACAATGTCCCCTGAGCAAGAAATTTAACCTCCCCTAATTTTTTTGCCTCCTCCTCAAAAACTTTAATAAATGTTCTACCAATAATCTTTCGCTTCTTTTCTGGATGAATTATCCCTTTTAAAGCCTTCAAAAAGATATCTTCCGCAGAAACCGTGATTAAGTTTATATGATACATATCCCTAAATCGCTCTTTCACTACCTTCACTTCATTCTTTCTCAAGAGTCCATTATCAATAAAAATAGCGAAGAGTCTTTTCCCAATTGCCTTATACAAAAGCATCGTTAATACCGAAGAATCCACCCCTCCACTTAAAGCACAAACTACCTTCCCCTCCCCAATTTCCTGACGAAGATTTTTAATTGTTTCCTTTACAAATGATTTCATATCCCAAGAAGGTTTACTCTTGGTTATCTCAAAAAGAAAATTTCTGAAAATTATTCCCCCTTTAGGAGTATGCACTACCTCGGGATGAAATTGCACTCCGAAAAATCTTTTCTCCCTATTTTCTATGGCAGCAATGGGAGAGTTCTCTGTGGAGGCAATGGGCCTAAACCCGAGAGGCAATTTTGTAATCCTATCTCCATGACTCATCCAGACTATCTCTTCAGGAGAAAGTCCTTTAAATATATCCCCTTTTGACTTTATCCTAAGGATTGTTCTTCCGTACTCCCGCTCCTTTGCTTTACTGACCTTTCCTCCTAAGAAATACGCCATAAGTTGCGCACCATAACAAATCCCCAAAATCGGGATTCCCAAATTGAATATCCCTGGGTCGGGTTTTGGGCTCTTTTGGAAAGTTACGGTGGCTGGTCCTCCGGAGAGCACTATTCCTGAAGGACCTCTGGCTAAAAGTTCCTTGGCTTTTATATTATAAGGAACAATCTCCGAATATACCCCACACTCCCTTATCCTCCGGGCAATGAGATGGGTATATTGAGAACCAAAATCTAAAATGGCAATCCAATCCTTTCTCATGAAAAAGTAGAATAGTAATAAGGAGTAAAGGCTTTAAACTCCGCAGCACAGGTGTCCACCATTTTGAAATCAGGAGTTATGTCCATTTTTTTTCTCAATTCATATATTTCTTCTTCAGATTTATTCAAAAATTTAGCTATCTGTCGGTCACTAAATCCAAATTGCTTGGCAGTCAAAAGAAGCTCTTTACTTAAATTATCTCTGTTTTTAATCAACTCTTTCTCTAATTCAATTATCTCTTTAATATTATGAAGAAACCAAGGGTCAATGCGGGTAAGGTCATAGATTTTATCAATCTCTATACCCGCTCTAAAAGCATCACCGATATAGAAAATTCTCTCAGCATTGGGAATCCTTAACTTCTCATAAATCTTCTCTAAGGTTCCATTTTCAATCTTTATATTTGTGGGGGAATCCCTGAAGAGAATTGTCTCTAAACCAAAATTACCAATTTCTAAGGAACGAAGTCCTTTCTGCAATGCTTCTTTAAAGGTTCTCCCAATGGCCATTGCTTCTCCCACCGATTTCATAGAAATTGTTAATGTAGATTCCACAGAAGGAAATTTTTCAAAAGTAAAACGAGGGATTTTTACCACACAGTAATCAATTGTTGGTTCAAAACAGGAGGGTGTTTTTTTAGTAATATCATTGGGTATCTCATCTAAAGTATATCCGATAGCCAATTTTGCTGCAATTTTGGCAATAGGAAATCCGGTTGCCTTGGAAGCCAAAGCAGAACTCCGAGAAACTCGGGGATTCATCTCAATAATAACCATCCTCCCATTTTCAGGATTAACTGCGAATTGAATATTTGAACCACCTGTCTCAACTCCGATTTCCCTGATACAAGCGATAGCCGCATCACGCATTTTTTGATATTCCCTATCAGAGAGGGTTTGGACAGGAGCAACCGTAATACTATCTCCGGTATGTATACCCATAGGGTCAAAATTCTCAATTGAACAAATTATTACCACATTATCTTTCTTATCCCGCATCACCTCCAGTTCAAACTCCTTCCAGCCAATTACCGATTCCTCAATAAGAATCTCATGAATCATACTCGCTTCTAATCCCCGCTGGGCAAGTTCCCTGAATTCCTCTATATTGTAGGCGATACTTCCTCCGGTCCCTCCCAAGGTAAAACTTGGCCGGATAATTACCGGAAAACCAATCTCTTTAGCAACCTCACAGGCTTCATGAAGGTTATATGCCTGACCACTCTTAGGGATATCTAACCCTATCCTCTGCATCGCTTCTTTAAATAGTCTTCTATCCTCTGCTTTCTTTATGGCTTTAATATTCGCTCCAATGGTTTCCACTTTATATTCTTTAAGAATTCCCATCCTATCCAGAGCAACAGCGGTATTTAATGCGGTCTGACCACCTAAAGTAGGTAAAAGGGCATCCGGCCTCTCTCGGGCAATAATCTTCGCTAATATTTCCGGAGTAATTGGTTCAACATAAGTTCTGTCCGCCATCTCCGGGTCAGTCATGATAGTTGCCGGATTAGAATTGACCAGAATCACCGTAAATCCTTCCTGTTTTAAAACTTTGCAGGCCTGTGAACCTGAATAGTCAAACTCACAAGCCTGACCAATCACAATCGGACCTGAACCAATTACCAGGATTTTTTTAATATCTTTTCTTTTGGGCATTATGCATCGTTCTTATAAACTCTTTAAATATTTCCTGGGCATCATGTGGACCAGGTCCTGCCTCGGGATGAAATTGGACAGAGAATATGGGAAGTTTCTTATGTCTCAATCCTTCCAGGGTCTGATCGTTTAGATTTAGATGGGTAAGTTCAATTTCTTTCTTGGGCAAAGAATCAATATCCACACAGAATCCATGATTCTGCACCGTAATATAAATTTTGCCCGTTCTTAAATCTTTTACCGGATGATTTCCTCCATGATGGCCAAATTTTAATTTATAAGTTTTCCCTCCAAAGGCAAGCCCCAAGATCTGATGTCCTAGGCATATACCAAAAATAGGAACTTTCCCTATAAGCCCCTGGGTAGTCTTAACAATGTAATCTAAGGGAGCGGGGTCTCCCGGTCCATTGGAAAGTAAAACTCCGTCCGGTCCAATCTCTAAAATCTCCTCCAAGGATGTCTCGGCAGGAACAACAATTACCTTACAATCATTTTTTATTAACTCCCTTAGGATGTTATATTTCACTCCACAATCAAGTACTACCACCTTGTACTTCGGATTAGGAGCTGACCAGACAAATTTCTCCCGGCTGGTGACCTCTCTGACCAGGTCTCTTCCCACAAGTCCAAGGGAGGATTTTACTTTCTTAAGGAGACTTTCAAGATTAAAATCCTCTGTAGATAAGACTGCCTTCATTGCTCCCTTTTCCCGTATATGGAGGGTTAAGGCTCGGGTATCTATCCCTTCAATTCCCAAGATACCGTTCTCTTTAAGATAATCATCTAAAGATTTTTCTGCTCTCCAATTACTGGTGATTTTACTCCTCTCCCTTACCACAAAACCTTCTACAAAAGGTTTCCTTGATTCCACATCTTCTCTATTCACTCCATAATTGCCGATTAAAGGATAGGTCATCGTAACAATCTGACCCTTATAGGATGGGTCGGTAAGCACTTCCTGGTACCCCGTCATACTCGTATTAAAAACAACCTCCCCATATTTCTCACCGACTGCCCCGAAGGATTTACCCTTGAAGATTGCCCCATCTTCTAAAACCAATATTGTCTCCATTACTTCCTCACATTTTTACTTGATTTTTGAATTCTCTAAGGCTGCCTTGATAAATCCTTTAAATAATGGATGTGCCTTATCAGGCTTGGACTTAAATTCCGGATGAAATTGAACAGCAATGAAGAAGGGATGATTTTTTAGCTCAACCATTTCTACCAGATTCCTCTGGGGATATATCCCAGAGAAAACCATTCCCTTATTCTGGAATAAATTTTTGTATTTATTGTTAAATTCATATCTATGTCTGTGCCTTTCATAAATTAAATTCCTTCTGTATAATTGAAATGCCAAGCTATTCTTCTTTATCTTACAGGGATAACTTCCTAAACGCATCGTCCCCCCAAGGTCTTCAATTCTTTTTTGCTCCTCCAGAAGACTAATTACAGGATACTTTGTCCTTGGCTTAAACTCTGTAGAATTTGCCTCTCTAAAGCCCAAGACATTTCTGGCAAACTCAATTACCGCACACTGCATTCCTAAACATAACCCTAAAAAAGGAATCTTCTTTTCCCGAGCATATTTAATTGCCTTAATCTTCCCTTCTATACCCCGGTAACCAAACCCTCCGGGAACAAGGATCCCCGAAACATCACTCAAAGATTTTTCTATCCCCCTCCTCTCCATCTCTTCGGAGTCAACTTTCTTAATCTCTATCCGACAATTATTCTCTATCCCCGCATGGATTAAAGCCTCATATACAGATTTATAGGCATCCTGAAGGGTGATGTATTTACCGACAAAGGCAATTTTTACCTTTTCTTTAGGATTTAATACCTTCTCTACTACATTCTTCTTCCATTCATCTAAGTTAGAAAGTTTGCAGATTAGCTTAAAGTGACTGAGGATAATTTCATCAAGAATTTGATTCTTAAAAATCAAAGGGATTTCATAAATGGAATTCACATCGGGAGCCTCAATAACTGCTTCTTTTTGCACATTACAGAATAGAGAAATCTTTTCCTTTATTTCTTCACTCAAAGATTTCTCTGTCCGACAAATTAAGATGTCAGGTTGAATTCCAATTTCGCGTAAAGTCCCTACAGAATGCTGAGTAGGTTTAGTCTTTATCTCATCTGCCACTTTTACATAGGGTACCAAAGTTACATGAATATAGACCACATTTTCGTAACCCATATCCAGTCTGAACTGTCGTGCTGCTTCTAAGAAAGGGAGTCCCTCAATATCTCCCACCGTTCCCCCAATCTCCACAATTACAATCTCCGCACCCGATACCTTAGCCACCTTTTTCACTCTTTCCTTTATTTCATCGGTGATATGAGGGATGACTTGAATAGTTTTTCCTAAATAATCACCGTGTCTTTCCTTAGAAATCACTGTATTGTAAATTTGTCCTGTGGTAACATTATTAAATCTCGTCATCTGGGCGCGGGTGAACCTCTCATAATGTCCTAAATCCAGGTCTGTCTCTGCCCCGTCTTCAGTAACATAAACCTCGCCATGCTGGTAGGGGTTCATTGTACCAGGGTCAACATTGATATAAGGGTCAAATTTCATTAAAGTAACCTTTAGTCCCCTTGATTCTAAAATCTTACCAATGGATGCCGAGGTAATTCCTTTCCCTAAACTGGAGATTACTCCACCGGTAATAAAAATAAACTTTGCCATCGTCCTTTTTATAAAATAACATATTCTTCTTTAAATTTCAATCAAATTCCAAATGGGAAATGAAAAGGAATGTCTACCAGCCTTCTTTAATTTGTTAGTTTTTTTCTTCTTATTAAAAAAATAATTAGTCCCAGGAACAGGTAATACAAGATAACTTCAGAAAAAGAAAAAGTGGAGGCCGAAATTCTTCCCCAGGGGAATTTACTTAATAACGCAATACTTCTCAGAAGAATTTCTGTGGTTAATACATGGGTAGCCATAAGAGGGGATGTGAATGGAGGGAAAGAGAATAAAAAAATTATACCCGTAGCCAGAACAAGAAAGGATAAAGGGACCACCAGCATATTTGCCATAACCGCGATGGGATTAATCATTTTAAAATAGTATCCTACCAAACCTGCGGAACCAAGCCAAGCGCTTAGAGAGACGGAAAATAATCTTAAGCAATAACTTTTCATTACCCCTTTCTTCAAAAAAACACACCCTTCTTTTTTAAAAAAATAACCCTCTATCAAAGGTGTAAAAAGAAGAATAGCCAGAACCACCAGAAAAGAAAGTTGAAATCCTCTATTGAACAATTGATAAGGGTCAAATATAAGGATTATCCAGCAGGCGAGAGCTAAACTATTTAAAACATTTCCTTCCTTACGCAAAATTAACCCTAACAAATAAATTCCGGTCATAATTCCTGCTCTTACTACGGGAGCATTAGACCCCGTAAAAATAGCGTAAGCGATAATAAAAATAATAAGCAAAAGGAGCGAAATCTGGCGAGGAAATCTTAAAAGTTTCAGAAAAAGATAAAATATATACACAATCATCCCCACATGGAGTCCACTGATTGCCAAGATATGGATGGTTCCGGTATGGATAAAATTCTCCTTGATTTCCTTAGGGATAGTGCGCCGTTCTCCCAAGATTAAAGCCGATAAAATAGCCTTATGGGGATAAGGAAGATGTTTATCAATCTTTTTACTGAGTATGTCTTTTAAACGAAAGATATATCTAAGAGGATGATTGCTTCGCTTTACAAGCCTAACTGTATCCGATTTAAGGAATAAGAGCGCAGAGAATTTATCGGAAGACAAAGGACCTTTTATGCTTACCAAACTTCCCTGACAAAGCAAAATATCCCCATGAGCAAATTCCGGTTCGTTCCCGAAAAGGTAAGCCTTAACTTTACCCGAGATAGAAATCCATTTTTCTTCTTCTCTGAAAGCAATCACTTTCGCAAAAAAATCATACCGTTTTTTATCCCCTTCTTTATATCTACTTACTGAAGAAACAACCTTTAACTTTAACCAAACCTTTCTATGACCTCCTTCCAGATGAGCGCGGAGATTATGTTTAGCAACTAATTCAGCATTTTCCCAGTGCAGGGCTCCTGATAAAAAGGAAAGCAAAAGAATTAAATTAGAATTTATAAGCTCTTTCTTAAAACTTAAAAGGATAAACAGAAGAGTAAATATAATAAGAAAGGAAAGAACAAAGAAATTCATCCTTACAAAATATCTCCAGATTATACCTGTGATAAAAAATAAAACTATTCTGACTAAGGAAGAGAAATATAAAGGAGGATTTCTTTTTTCCACAAAAATTTCTCAGATTTTTACTCTATTACAATAAATTGGGAAATCTTTTTGAGTTTGTGCGGTCCAATTCCCTTTATTTTCAATAACTGTTCTATATTTTTAAAAGCCCCATTTCTTTTGCGGTATTCCAGGATAGCCTCGGCAAGGGAAGGACCGATGCCCGGGATAGCCATAAGTTGGGAAAAATCGGCAGAATTAATATTTATGTGTGGGATATCCTCCTCAGTTAAAGAAGGTTCTTTAGAAAAATAATGGGTTTTAAAATACCTTGAGATAAGTATTCCTACAAAAAGAGAAATAAAAATAAAAACCAGAACTTTTCTCTCCTGTTTAGTAAACCGGGAAAACATTCTTTCTTTCGCTATATTACAATATTTACTAATCTTTCCGGAACAAAAATGAAATTTTTTACCGCTTTATCCTGAACCCACTTCTTTACTTTCTCATCATTTAATACCAATTTTTTTATCTCTTCTGTTTTTAAAGAGGAAGAAATCTCTATTTTTGCACGAACTTTCCCATTAACCTGAACAACCAAAGTAATTAACTCCTCTTTAATCAATTCCGGATTGTATTCTGGCCAAGGAGTTTTCAATATGCTCTCTTCGTGACCAAGTTTCCTCCACATCTCCTCAGCGATATGGGGTACAAATGGCGAGAGCAAAATTACCACTGTCTCCAGCGCCTCTTTCAGTTCATTACCATTAACCTTCTGCACTTTGCCGGTTAGCTGATAGAGTTCATTCACCAGTTCCATAATCCCGGCAATTGCCGTATTGAACTTAAATCCTTCAATATCTTCGCTAACCCGTTTTATGGTCTGATGAATCTTCCTTTTTAAATCCAGGTTTGCAGGTCCTTCTAATTTTTGATATTGGGTATTTGATATTTGATATTGTTCAATAAGTCTCCAGACCCGATTCAAAAATCTCCAGGCACCTCCCAGACATTCGTCCTTCCAATCAATTTCTGCTTCCGGAGGAGCGGTAAAGAGAATTCCTAAACGCAAAGTATCCGCCCCGTATTTCTTAATTATTCCATCCGGGTCAACAATGTTCCCTTTGGATTTAGACATCACCTCCCCATCTTTCAGAACCATCCCTTGAGTTAATAAACATTTAAAGGGTTCTTCAAACTCAAGCAAACCTAAATCTTTTAAAAATTTAGTGAAGAAACGCGCATAAAGAAGATGGAGTACCGCATGTTCTATCCCGCCAATATACTGGTCTACCGGCATCCAGTAATTTACCTCTTTTTTATCAAAGATTTCTCTATCATTCTTGGGACTGCAGAATCTTAAGAAATACCAAGAAGAATCAAAGAATGTCGCCATGGTATCTGTTTCTCTCTGAGCATTTCCTCCACAGGCAGGGCATTTTGTCTGAAAAAATTCTTTAACCCGGGAAAGCGGACTACCCCCTTTCCCAGTAAGCTTAACTTTCTCCGGCAAGAACACCGGAAGGTCTTTTTCAGGAACCGGAACCATTCCACATTTATCGCAATAGGTAATAGGAATGGGGGTCCCCCAGTATCTCTGGCGCGAAATCAGCCAATCACGCAAACGCCATCTCACCGTTCTCCTTCCTATCCCTTTATCTTCCATCCATTGGGTGATTCTTTCTTTGGCTATGGTATTGGGCAAACCATCAAACTGGCCTGAATTTATCTGAATCCCTTCTCCCTCATAGGCCTCTTTTAGTTCTTCTGTAATTCTGATACCCTGGTCATCTGGTGCTCTGATCACTATCTTCATTGGTAATCCATATTTTTTAGCAAAGAGAAAATCCCGCTGGTCATGTGTAGGAACTGCCATAATTGCCCCCGTTCCATATTCTAAAACAACATAATCAGCAATCCAGACGGGGATAATCTCATTGTTTACCGGATTGATTGCCTTCACCCCCTTTAGTTCTACTCCGGTTTTTTCCTTAACTAAATCAGTGCGTTGTAATTTAGTCTTTTGCCTGGTAGTTTCAATATAATTTTCCACTTCCTCAATATTTAATATTTGACTCTTGAGTTTTGAGATTGTCTGATGTTCTGGAGCAAGCACAATGTAGGTAGCACCGAAAATTGTATCTACACGCGTGGTAAAAACGGGAATAACCTCCGCGGTCTGTTTTTCTCTAAAATAGATCTCTACCCCCTCACTTTT